>CALEEC010000404.1 GCA_937949245.1 uncultured Gemmataceae bacterium
TGTCTCTGTTCGTTAGGAATCTTGCTCGTTATGGGCATCATCCGCACCCCGGCTGGCACGACCCCGGCCACGCCGAAGTTCCCCGAGCCGGCCGATCTGCCGGTACAACCGAACCTCCCCGACCCACTGACTGCCATGGACGGCAGCAAAATCACCACCGCCGAGCAATGGCACCGACAACGCAAACCCGAACTGAAGGCACTGATCTTGCACTACATGTACGGCCAGTTCCTCCCTCCCCTACCGATTGAAGCCCAGGTCGAACGGACTGACCCGCAGGCATTTGCCGGCAAAGCGACGCTCAAAGAAGTGACCATCCGTTTTGGCCCGCAAGACACTCCGCCGATCCACTTGCTGCTGGTGGTGCCCAATGCCCGCTCCGGCCCGGCCCCGGTATTTCTGGGCATCAACTTTTGCGGGAACCATGCCGTGGTGAATGATCCGAAAGTCCGCATTCCGACGGCGTGGATCTACGCCAACTACGCTGGGGTCGAGAAAAACCGCGCCACCGAGAAAGGCCGTGGCACCCAGGTCAATACTTGGGCGATCGATCAATCGATCGAGCGTGGCTACGCGGTGGCCACCTTCTACAACGGCGATGTCGACCCCGATCGTCCCGACGTCCGCGAAGGCATTCAACCGCACCTGAAGAAAGGCCCCTCCAGCGATAGCGACGGCGGCACCATCGCGGCCTGGGCGTGGGGACTGCATCGCGCCGTCGATTACCTGGTCACCGACAAAGACCTCGACGCCAAGCGGATCGCGGTCGTCGGGCATTCGCGTTTGGGCAAAACCGCTTTGCTGGCCGCCGCTTACGACGAACGAATTGCCCTGGCCATTCCCAGCCAAGCCGGCATGGGGGGCACCGCTCCTAGTCGGGGCAAAATCGGCGAATCCATCGAAGCCATCAATACACGTTTCCCCCACTGGTTCAACGGCAACTACAAAAAATTCAATCGCATGCCCGAACGCCTGCCGTTCGATCAAAACTGCCTGCTGGCCCTGGTCGCGCCGCGGCCGGTGCTGTTCAGCAACGCCGTCGAAGACACCTGGGCTAACCCGGTCGGCCAATTCGAGGTGATGAAAGCCGCCGAGCCAGTCTATCGACTACTCGGCGCAGGAGGATGCGATGCCGACAAAATGCCCGAACCTAACCAATTGATTTCCAGCACCTTAGGCTATTACATCCGCCCCGGCAAGCACTCGATGACCCGTGCCGATTGGAAAGTCTGGCTCGACTACGCCGACAAGCACCTCAAGAAGTGATGTCGCCTCGGAGTCACTCCGATGTCGCTCGGGTGTCTTCCCGATGTCATCTCGGAGTCACTCCGATGTCGCCTCAGTGTCAACTCGGTGCCCTGTAAGAGCCGCATTCGCTCCCGGCAGGATGCAGCCGCATTGGCCCCCGACCGGGTAGCTTGACACAAGCTGTCCCGCTGGATAACTACCGTTGGGAAACTTTCGGGAGCGAAGCGAGTCCGCTCATTGCATCGGCACGATTTGCCCAGTGCGCACCGACTGACATTCCTGATGACACATCACAAGGGCATCGCGGGCCAACTGACCGCTGAGCAGTTCGGGAGCCTGCCCATTGCGCGCGCCATCGACCACGGCTTGGATCTCGGCCGTGAATGCCGCGATCGGATCTCCACCGCCGGCGAGCGTTGGCCGTTGCTGCTGTCCATCGGCAGTCAGCACTGTCAGCGGTTGAATGCCCGCTTCGTACAGCAAGGTTGCACGTTCGAGGTAGATTTCGTAGCCATGCGTGAAAGGTCGGCCACTCATCGCGGTGGCTCCGCTGATGCAACTGATGCTCGGCCCGTTGGCCCCGTACAGATATTGGGTCGAGACGTAAATGACGGCGTCTTTCTCGACGACTCCGGTGGAAAAGAACGCCTGCGGCACTCCCGCGAGCAGGGCGATGAAATGCGTATCGTGGATGTGCAAATCGACCGCCGGTCCCCCCGTCTTAGTCGCATCGCCGATGTCGCTGGACCAATCAGGTTTGGAGATGATGCGTTTGAAAGCGGCCGCCAACAACTTGCCATAAGTGCCGGACCGTACCGTTTCGTAAGCGAAGCGAAACTCGGGGAAAAACGGCAACACCTGAGCGACCATCAACAATTTGCCGGTCTGCCGTGCCACGGCCAACATCTGATCGGCCTCGGCAGTCGATAGAGCGATCGCCTTTTCGACCAAGACATGCTTCCCCGCTTGCATGGCCTGACAAGCCATGCGGGCGTGTTGATCAGTGACGGTGCAAATATCGACCAAGTCGATATTCGGATCAGCGAGCATTTGCTCGAAAGCGGCATACTTCCGGACGTGAGTCAAATCGACGAAACCGGGTTCCGGTCCGAAGTTGCCGCGTGTATTGCGCCAATCCCCGGCGAGCTTAGCCGGGTCGCGACTACAGACCGCCACCACCTGCGCCCCTTGCAACTGCTGCGCCGCCAGATAATGAATCCGCCCCATGAAGCCGATACCGACGATTCCAATTCGGACCATTGGCGTTTCTCCCGTGGTTATTGCCTGGAAAGGTTACTGCCTGGAAGGTAGGTCGAATCTCCGTTGCTTCCGCGAATTTCCGTCAACGTGCTTGCCGGGGACAAATGATGCTCGCTGCCCGTAGCACGGCGTTCGTTCTGTTGCGGCCAATCACCAAAGTCGACGGACGCCGTAGGCACTCAATTTCCTATCCGCACTGACAATACTCATCTGTTCGACCAAGGCTTGTGCCACGATCAGCCGCTCAAAAGGATCTTTGTGGTCCGGCAAATAGGACAGCACTACCAGTTGCGCTGTATGACGCGGATCTATTGGAAGAATTAGAAACCTATAACGGTTCACGCACAAATCGACAAATTCCTCATACGGCCGATGCAACAGCAACTTGCCGAGGCTTACTTTGATGGCAATCTCCCAGTAGGATGCTGGACTGATGAAAACCTCGTGAACAGGATCTGCGATCGATCGTGCCGCTTCATGACTGAGTCGCGGATCTCCGGTGACGTACCACAACAGCGTATGAGTGTCGAGCAACAGGTTCACGGCATATGCTCCGCGAAATCTTTCAAATGCTCGTCATCATCTGCGACGATCGTTATCAGGTCGCGGCCCAGGCCGGGAGGCAAGCGCGGTTCTTTCTTGGCTCCGATCAAACGCGCCACGGGCTGGTTGTCGCGGGTGAGTACGATTTCTTCACCAGGGGCCAAGCGGTCGATGATCTCGGCCAGGTGACCTTCAGCTTGTTCCAGGGGAATCATCTGCATCGGTGTTCCTCCGACTGCGACGGATGGCTACCGACGCCAGACCATGCCGCAGGACCGCAACCAGGCACGGTCGCCGTTGCGGAAAGCTGGCATCAGGAACTGTCATGATAGAACTGCGCCGACAGAATCACAACTTCGAGAAATTCGCCATGCAAGATGTGCTTTGCCTGATCGACTCACGACGCAATTACGATTGCAGACGACCACGGCGGGCTGACGCCCGCCGCTCGGTTGTTGGTAAGCCCGCCGTGGAGTTGCCGTTTGTGCTGCATTGGCTTATTTTCTGAACAAGCAACGCTCACTTCTTGGCCGGGAAGTCTCCCGCTTCGACGATGATGAGTTTCTCCGCAGGAAGGTGCTTTTGGAACGCCGCTTTCACCTGTTGCGGTGTCAGTGCCTGGATCGCCTTCTCCAACTCGGCGTAGAACGCATACGTTCGGCCAGCCTGCAAAGCGGTCGTCAATTGCCGGGCGAGGTTCCGATCGTCGGTGCGTTGCACCTTCAAGGTTTCGACGAAGGCTTTCTTTCCTTCGGTCAGTTCCGCTAAACTCGGTCCCTCGGCAAGGAACTTCCGCGTCTCCTGAGCAATGATGTCTTCGACCTTGCCCATGTTCTTCGGATTGGTGATAGCAAAAATCGTGAAGCTAGCCGACAGATCGACCGCATCAGCACGCACCCCAGAACCGATGCCGTAAGACAACCCCTCTTCGCCTCGCACGCGATTGCTCAACCGCGAAGCCAACGGCGCGCCGCCGTAGATGAAGTTGCCCACTAACAGAGCGCCGTAGTCGGGGTCGGAGTCTTTCATCGGAATCATCATCCCGGCCAGATAGACCGCGTTGGCCTTGTCGGGGGTGGGGATGAGGATTTTGTCTCCCTTGGTAAGCGTGGCCGCAGGACGATCGATCCGCTCGAAGGGCACTTCCGCTTTCCAGCCGGCCAGCATTTGCGTGAAGGCGGCCAGGGTAGAGTCGACGTCGAAATCGCCGACAACGGCCAGCTCGCCGACGGCACTTCCCAGTTGTTTGGCGTATAGTTCCTTGACCTGAGCCAACGTCGTAGCATCCAATTGCGCGATCTCTTCGACCAGGGTCGGCACATAGCGGATGCTGGTGTTGGGGAACGGATTGAACCGACGTTGCAGTTCCCGCGAGGCCAGATTGGTCGGTTCCGTTAGCCCTTTGTCGAGTTGTTCGCGTTGCTCGCGTTTGAGCAACTCGAACTCGTCAGCGGGGAAGGTCGGTTTGCGCAGCACTTCTTGCAGCAACTTCAGTGTCGGCAGCAGGTTCGGTTTCTTCACCTGCACTGTCACCGTCAGCACTCCAACATCGCTGCCGATCGAGACGCGTGCCGACAACTTGTCGAACTCGTCTTGCAATTGTTTGCGTGTGTGTTCTTCGGTCCCACGCAGCAGCATCGAGCCGAGCAACTCAGCCGCAGTAGTTCGGCCAAGCAGCGACTGTTCCGAACCGAAACGCAGATTCAGTTGCAGATGGACCACTTCGCCGCGGGTCTTTTTGGGCAACAGCGCGTAAGCGACGCCGGTGCCGCTGATTTTGCCACGTTGCACCCGCTTTTCGATGTTCTCCGGCGTCGGGTCGAACGCTTCCCCTTGGGCAATCTGCTCGCGGCCCTTGTAGTCTTTGACCAGTTCCGCGACATTGGGTGTTGGGGGGATCTCCGCCCGCTGAGGTTCTTTCTCGGGGACGAACACTCCCACGGTGCGGTTGTTTCGCGTCAGATACTTAGCCGCGACGCGGTTGACCTCGGCCGCAGTCACTTTCTCAATGCGATCGCGGTGCAGGAAGAACAAACGCCAATCTCCACAAGCGGCCCACTCCGACAATTGCACCGCCAAACGATCGGTCGAAGCAAGCAGTTGCTCGTTGAACTTGGCGAAACGACGTTTAGAGCGTTCGACCTCTTCTTCCGTGATCGGCTTGGCCGCCAGGTTTTCCAGCGTGTCAATCAGCGTTTTTCGTGCTTGTTCGAGCTTCTCCGGTTCCGTCTTGGCGATGATTTCGATGACCCCCGGATCATGCCACGCGAAAGCCGAACCGTTGACGCTCGACGCGATCTTGGTTTGCACCAATGCTTCGTACAGTCGGCCCGCTGGTTCCGAAGTCAGAATGTCTTCCAGAATTTGGCATGCGGCGAAGTCAGGATGCGCCCCGGCTGGGATGTGATAGACCACCCCCGTAGCCGCGACCGTGCCCACCCGGCGAAGCGTCACGAGACGTTCACCATCCTGGGGCGGTTCTTCGGTGTAGGTATTCGTCAGTTGACGTTGCGGGCGTTTGAGGGCACCGAAGTATTTGACAATGTATTCCAATGCCTTTTTCTCGTCGAACTTCCCGGCGACGACGAGCATGGCATTATCCACCTGATAATACTTGCGGTAGAAGGCTTGGAGATTCTCGATCGGCACCCGTTCGATGTCCGAACGATTGCCGATGGTCGATTTGCCGTAGTTGTGCCACTCATATGCGGTGGCCATCATCCGCTGGCTGAGGATGGCTTCAGGATTGTTTTCGCCGGCCTCGAATTCGTTGCGTACCACCGTCATTTCCGAGACGAGGTCTTCGCGTTTGATGTAACTGTTGACCAAGCGATCGGCTTCTAGTTTGATGCCGAATTCGAGGTTTTCATCGGTAGCCGGCATCGTCTCGAAATAATTGGTGCGATCCACCCATGTGGTGCCATTGAAACGTGCTCCATGATCGCGCAACGCTTTCGGCACATTCGGGAACGTGGGAGTGCCCTTGAAGACCATGTGTTCCAGCAAATGCGCCATGCCGGTTTCGCCGTAGCCCTCGTGCCGCGAACCGACGAACACGGTGCAATTGACCGTCACCAGGGGTTTGGAATCATCGGGAAACAGCAAAATGCGTAGCCCATTGGAAAGTGAGTACTCGGTGATGCCCTCCACCGTGCCGAGTTTCTTCACTGTCACCGGTTCATCGGCAGCAACGACAGGGACAGACATGAACAACCAAGCTCCCAAGAGGCTCGCGGAGAGTAGACACCCTCCTGGCGCAGATCGAAACATTCGGACTACTCCGGTGTGCCAAGCTACAGGCAAAGACCATTTTTACTACACTGCGAATTGTGGCAACAAAGTCAAGAGACGACTTGGCAGACACGAGGACGCTTCGCCGACACGACGATTCGCAAAGCGGACACGATGATTCGCCGACACGGCGCTTCGCGGACACGGCGAGCGTCCGCCGCGTGGAAGGAAATGCCCCCGCTATCGCAGGGCCTTTCAGATGCGGTTGACAGTTTTGGCCCGGGGATGCCACAATCAGGTCCATGAAGGGTCATGAGGGTTCGCCAGCCGATTTTCTTCCGGCCGGTGGTTCTGGTTATGCCTGCATCTCCACGCCACGAGGGGGCCGTTTTCGTGCCACTGCCGGAAAATCGCTCGGCACGGCGTGCCGTACACCGTTGGTTGGCCGCGGTACACAAGTTCGGCCAGGCCTCGCCACGGGTTTCGCCGTTATTTCTGTTCGGTGGCCCGGGCACCGGCAAATCGCTGTTGTTGCACTGGGCCCTCGAAACCATCGCTCGGCAAGCACCGCAACGCACGGCCCAATTGCTCCCCGCGAAAGAATTGGCCGAAATCTTCCTCTGCCGTGATCGCGCGGCTGCCGCTACTCCACCGTCCGCCTCGGCTTCAGCCCCTTCGTATGATGCGATTACTGTTCCTGCCCCTGCCACTGTCACTACAGATGCCACTCCCCCCGACCTTGCTTCTGCCACGCCCCACGCCATCGACAGCGATGAAGTCGCCGAGCTACGCGATTGCGACGCCCTATTGATCGACGATCTGCACCAGTTCCCCCCGCCAGCGAGCGAAGCCCTGATCGCTCTGCTCGATCGCCGAAAACAACGTCGGCAAGCCACCCTTTTGACGGCCAACGTCGGCCCGGCACAACTCGATCGCTTGCCCCACCGGCTGACCAATCGACTAGCCGCCGGCTTGGTTGTGGCCCTGGAACCTTGGTCCGCCACCAGTCGGGAGAAGTTCTTGCGGAAACAATTGCAATCGCGGAAAATCGATGTCGATGCCGCAGGAAGTCAATGGCTGCTGACGCAGTTTCCCGGCGGAGGTGCTCGGCCGATCCTCGGACTTCTCAATGCCCTGGAGCCATTGCGCAAACACCATGCCGGACCACTCACCGCAGAATTGTTGCAACGCCTGTTGCCCCCTGGCCCCACCGTGGCGACCGAGTCCGAATCGGACTTGGAACGCATCGTTCGGCGAGTGGCCCAGCATTACCGCTTGTCGCCGGCGCAACTACGCGGCCCGTCGCGTTTGCGCCCGATCCTGCAAGCTCGGCAACTGGCCATCTATTTGGCTCGTCAACTCACCGGCTTGCCGTTGGCCCAGATCGGCCGTTACTTCGGCAATCGCGACCATACCACCATCTTGCACGCCTGTCAGAAAATCGAGGCCCAATTGTCGGACGATCCGTCCCTGGCTCACACGCTGCGTCATCTCCGTGCCGAACTGTCTTGAAACCTTCGCCTCCCCATCGAACGCCAGGACCCCACGCGATGGGGCCCGTCGCGCAGCATGTGGAAAAGCCGTCGCGCCGTTGACTCGCCAACCGACAGCACCGACGCGCCGTTGCTGTTCGCTGGCCCGCCAGCGTCCAGCCACCTTGCGGCGCGCCAGACAATCTCTGCCGCGCATCGCGGGCGCGACGGCTTTTCCACAACCATCATTCCAGCAGAAGTCTTTGCTGGAGTGGCACTTGCGTTTGTCTGAAACGAACGCGCATCAGAAATGCACTTCGCCTTACTACCACCACGGTATGGATCGATATAAGAGAAATAAGTCTTCTCTCTGACCCAAGGAAGGAACCGAAATCATGCGAGTGAATTGCCAACGCGATAGCTTGCTAGGAGCTTGCCAAGTCGTCAGCTTAGCTGCCGCGACGCGTAGCCCCAAACCGATCTTGGCCAACATCAAAGCCATTGCTCAAGACGATCACCTGATCTTGATGGCAACCGATCACGAAATCGGCATTCGATACAAACTTCAAGGCGTCCGCGTCGAAGAACCGGGCGAATGTGTCTTTCCCATCGCACGGTTTATTCCCATCCTACGCGAAGCTCAAGATCTCGAACTTGCCATCGAAGCCAGCGATGCCAAATTGAAGGTTTTCGCAACCACTAGCGAATTTGAAATGCCGACCGAGAACCCAGCCGACTTTCCCGACATTCCGACCTTCGACAGTGCCAAGTATCACGCGATCAAGGCGGGGGTGCTACGCACGATGATCCAACGCACCATCTTCGCCGCGGCCAAGGAAGCGACACGGTTCGCCATCCAGGGCATCTTGTGGGAGGTAGAATCCAAGCAAGCGCGGTTGGTGGCCACCGACACCCGCCGACTCGCGCTGACTGTAGGCGAAGCGGAAGTACATGGAGGGGAAACCGATCCCAAAGGCCAATCCCACCTGGTGCCGACCAAGGCGATGAGCCTGTTGGAACGCAACCTGTCCGATGACGAAGAAACCATCAAAATCGCGTTGCACCCTAACGATGTGCTATTCCAGACCGAAAAATCGGTGATCTACGCTCGGCTGGTCGAGGGGCGTTTCGCTCCGTACCGCGACATTCTCTCGGTCAAGGCCACGACCAAGATTCGCCTGCCGGTCGAGAGCTTCCTAGCCGGCTTGCGTCAAGCTGCCATCATGACCGAGAAAGATTCCAAACGCGTGTTGTTCCAGTTCACCCGCGATCGGCTGACCTTGATTGCCCAAGGGGCGGAAACGGGCCGATCCAAGGTCGAAGTACGCTTGGAATACGAGGGGCCGAACATCGACATCAGCTTCGATCCCGATTACATTATCGACATGCTCAAAGTGTTGGATGCGTCGGCCGAACTTGACCTCGAATTGGTCAACCCCAACAAGCCCGCTTTGTTCCGTTGCGGCAACGACTATCTGTATCTGGTGATGCCGTTGACCGAAACTCGTTAGGTTTTAGGGACGAACGGGGCCGATAGCGGATTCGACGCGTTGTTCCAACCCGACGATTGGCGTCGTCAGCTCCACAGCGAGCCGGGAACGTCAGTGACCGGAGGGAGGTGTTGGAATCACCCGACGATTGGCGTCGTCAGCTCCAGCGTTTGGAGAGCCGCAGACGCTAGTCCGCGGGTATTTCCGAGACACCCGAACATGGGAAGGAAGCGATGGTTTATGCGCGAAACTTGGTCGTTCTACTCCGCGGGGCAGATTCTGTTCGGACGCAACGCGGTACGGCAAGTCGGTGAGGTGGTACGTCGGCATCGAGTGGACCGGTTGTTCCTAGTCACCGATGCGATTTTGGCCAAGCTCGGCATTGTCGAAACGGTGGTGCAGGCGTTGACCAGCGCCCAAGTGGCCGTCGAAGTGTTCGACCAGGGGGAACCGGAACCCTCGCTGTCGCTGAT
>CALEEC010000405.1 GCA_937949245.1 uncultured Gemmataceae bacterium
TCGGCGGCCGTATCATTGATGCCAGCCAGTTCAGGCAATCGCGGCATCAGGTAGCCGATGAGTTCCAAGGCGGCATCAGTGGTCGCTTCATCCCAAGCCTTCGACACGGCCGACCCGCGTTCCCAGCCGTAGCTACGATCATCGGGAGGAAACGCCGTGGTGACTAGGAATGTCTCTGGATTCCGCACCGGCGACAGTTGACGTGCCGGGATCACCTCCGGGATACCGTGAGGGGGTTTCCACTCTAGTTGCACGAAGGCTTTTACTGCCGGCACCGGCTTGCCTTTCTTCGAGTCATCGACGCCTTGTTTAGCCTTGGAAAACTCCAACTTCAGCGGATAGGGCCGCCCACCAATGAGGAAGATAGAAGCACGGAATTCGGTATCGCTCCCAGACTTCACCCATGCATCAATCAAAGGTTTACGCAGATCGTTCACCCACAACCGCACTGCGTGATCGCAACGGATGATGAAATCGTACACCCCAGTTTCGCTCGCGAGCACCGAGCCATCCCAACGGATCGAAAATTGGTTCGCATCAAACTTGTCCGTTTCGGGACCAGGGCCAGTGGTGCCGAAATCGAACTTCACTTCGGGATCAATGCGCTCGATCAGCCATTTGCGATCGTCAAAGCCGCGGGCATTGTAGTATTGGCCGCGCAACCCCTGACGCTTGCCATCCCATTGGAGCGGAGCGCGAAAACTGCCGACGAGGTCGGCCACAGCATTTTGATATTGCCGCACGGTCAGCCGAGCCAATTCGATCCGCGGCGGTTTGAGTTTCGCTTGGGCCGCCGGCGAATAGAAGGCATCGTACATATAGCGAGCCACCAATTCGGCATCTTTGCCGACACACTTTTCCGGGGCGTCCTCGGGCATGGTGTCGGAGATGATTTTGGCTAATTGCGGCACCGTCTTTTCGCCCAGCAACGGTTGCGGGGCCTTCTTGGTGCCCTCCCCAGCTCGCCGTGACACTTGGCGCACATCTGTCGGTAGATCTGCTCTCCTGTGCGTCCTTGGGCTTCGACTACACTGGGACGCAGCAGGAACAAAGCAGCAAAACCAAGGGCAAGGTAGCGTAGATTCATAGCGCTTCTCGGCAGTCGATCGATTGTTTCAGCAGTCGAAACGGTGGGAACCGTCATGGGGGGAGAGAGATTTCTTTTTCAGAATAGCAGAAATTTCACGCCACTGGCTAGAGTGAATAGCGAATTCCTGCATTCTTGGCCTGGTCGGGGGTGCGATTGCACTTCAGGCGAGCCTTCGACGACTCGCCTTTGACCGGCACCTCCATCGACGGACCTCGACAACCGCCGCCATGATTAGGAGACACCAAGAGCCGACAACGCCATCGGTCGGGGGCGCAAACGCATTCGGTCGGGGGCGGGCCAACGACAAGTGAATGCGAGCAACACCGCCCCGGAGGATCACACCAACGGCAACGCCCGAGTATGACCCGGGAGGTCGTTCATTTCGACCACCTCTTGAATTTCCGTAGTGAATACGTTGGGGTCCATGTCCCCCACCCGATCCGAGTGCCAGACTAATTCGAGGTCTTCGACCATTTGCAGATCTTCCTCGTTCTTACGGCCGAAGGTCGCTAAGTAGTTGCCGATGATGGCACTGGTGCCGCCGACGTAGAAGATCCAGCTTTGCAGATCGCGGAGGTTCTTTTCTCGGCCGCCAGCGATTTTGAGATCCGCACGCGGTAACACCAGACGCATGACCGCGATGATTTTGAGAATTTCCATCGGCCGCAGTCGGCGGACGTTTTCCAACGGCGTGCCGGGAATCGGATTGAGAAAATTGATCGGCACCACATGGGGATTGAGTTCTTTCAAGCTGAAGGCCAAACTGGTCCAATCGTCGATCGATTCCCCCATGCCGAAGATGCCCCCGCTGCACAGTTCCAACCCAGCTTCCCGAGCGATCTTCAGCGTGCGTACCCGATCGTGCCAGGTGTGCGTAGTAACGATATGGCCGTAGTATTCTTTCGACGTTTCAAGATTATGATTGACCCGGCGAATGCCGGCCGCTTTCAGGTCGCGGGCTTGTTCCGGGGTCAGTTCCCCCAGCGTGGCACAATGGCAGATGCCATCGACTTTCTTCATGCCGCGGATGGCATCGAGGATTTTAGGCCATTCTTTCTTGTTGGGGCCGCGACCGCTGTTGACGATGCCAAAGGCGCTGGCCCCACGATCCCGCGAGTCTTGGCAGGCTTGTTGGACGGTATCGGCATCCATCATCGGATGCGGGGTGATGTGCGTGTCGAAGTGAGCGCTTTGGGCGCAGAATTTGCAGTCTTCCGAACAATTGCCGAACTTGCTCGCGACGATGCTACAAAAGGTTACACGATTGCCATGAAAGTGCCGACGCACTTTGTGTGCCGCGTAGAACAGATCGTAGATGTCGTCGCCATCGTAGGGCATGCGGAACAGAGCGTCGGCCTCGGCGCGGGTGATTTCGCCTCCCGCGATGATACGCCGCGCAATCGCTAACACATCAGGAATCGCCAATTCGGACATGATGAGTTCTCTTCGCTTCTGACGTTTACGTTTTTCGACTCGGGTAACAGACGACGGTGAGAATCACCACGGCCGCGATGAAGGCAAACGCCGTCTGTACCGTGGGAGCCGGTTTCGGTTCCGGGGTAGTCGGTGGGGTTGTTGTATACGCGGGGGGTGCGGTCGGCGTCGGATTCGTCGCGGTTTTTGCCTTCGGCTGAGCCAAACCACGATTTGCCCCTACCACGCTCAGGAGAATAAGGAGCAGTACACCAAGCCAGCGAACGCTCATGATGCCCTTCAGGGTGAAAGAATTACGTCGGTTTCTTGCTGCCAAACATCCGTCCTAAGATCGATGACGAAGCCGAAGCCTGCGATGCAGGCCGGGAATCGTCCCGATCTTCGGCAGGCAATTCGCTCTCCAGGGTCGGATACTCCGCGGTGAAACTCGCACTCGATGCTTTGGCTCGCTCTTTGTCCTTGGCTCTCGCGGAAGGTTTCGACTTTTTGCGCGTTCGGTCGTCTTCCCTCGGATGACGCCAACGTTCGATCCCCCCCTGCACCGCGACCCCCAGCAGAGTGAGGGCAATGACGCAGACATTGAGCATGACACGCTTCGCCTCGGCAAATTCGACCGCGTTGAAGCCTCTCCAACTGCTCCACAGCGTCAACCCGGCATGCCATCCGATCAGAGTGCCTAGAAAGCTCGTCAGCAGCATCGTCCATAGACGATACAACAGCACCCCCAAAATACCACCAATCAGAAAGCAGATCCACAATTCATTCGCATTCGGCAGCACCGCCCGGACGGCCAGCCAAAACGCCAGCCCCCCGGCAGCAAAAGCGAGCAACCGCGACAACTCTAAAGCCAATATCCCGGCTGCAATCGCCATCAGCA
>CALEEC010000406.1 GCA_937949245.1 uncultured Gemmataceae bacterium
GAGCACATTGGAAATGTAGCCATACAGTCCGGCCGAGCCTTGCAGATTGGGGAAAGGATCGACGACTTCCAAGCTCCAATCGGTCGGTTCGGGCTGCTTACGGTCCCAGACCTTGGCTTTGACGGTAGCCGTGCCGTCCGCGTTCGGAACCACCGTCGCTTTGAGCGTGTACCACACGCCGGACTTCCAATCGAAATCGACCACTTTTTCGATGCGTCGTGGTCCTTCCCAGCAAATCAAACGCAGTTGCCGTTTGGGAGTGCTGGTATCCAACTTACCGTCGAGGTAGACCAGATAGCGGAAGAAGCACAGTCCGGCATCGGGGAGTTTGCCCCGTACTTCCACAGCTCGGATGTCGGCTTGGATGGTGTAGTTGGTGCTTTCGGGAGCGGTGATAAAGGCAATGGCCTTGACGATCGGCGCACGAGCGTCGTTGTTGACTTTGGCCAGCGCTTTGACCTTGGTGCCGTTGTCGTCGAGTTCGACGACACGGAACTTCCCTGCCGTATTGACCCATCCGCCGGGGACGGCACCGACCGGCACAGGGGCGAAGTTCTGCGTATAGGGGATCTGGGCTACCACGCGAACCCGTGCTTTGGCCACCATGTCGCCGACTTTGACTTCGAGTATCCCTTGTTGGCTCGGTTTCTTCGGAGAGCTGGTCAACGCCGCGGTCAGTCCATCGCTTTGAATAGCGGCGTCCAGAGCCGGCGGCTGATTCTTGGAACCGGGGGGAGGAGGCGGAAGCGGTAGGCTCCATTCCGCTTTGGCGTTCGCCGGTGGATCGGTCGGGTAGCCGTCAGCATCGAAGAATTTCAGCGTGAATTTTTGGGTGGCTCCGGGCACGACCGAAACATCGGCAGGGAAGATCTGCACTTGGGCGGGCTTGGTTCCTTTACGCTTTTCTGGGATGGGGTACGGTGCGGAGGTTCCCGGCGTCTTAGAACCGATGCAGAAGATCTCGTCGAGCGTGGCAAAATAGACTCGGCCACGGTCGATCGCCGGTGTGCCGTTGATTTCGATGAAGCCGGGGCCTTTGTCGTTGCGGAAGAAATGGGTGAAGAAATCGTCTTCCTTCGGTTCCTCCTTGCCGCCATCGGTCAGCTTGATGATGTGGAAGCGGGCATTGGTTTCGCTCAGGTAGATTTTGTTATCGGCCACCACAGGCGCACCGCGAGCAACGGTGCCATAGCTCACCCGCCACAGCAGCTTGCCTTTCTTGGCATCGAAGCAATACAGCTTGGCTGAGTCGTCAGGGATGAACAATTTGCCATAGGCCAATGCAGGTGAAGCCAAGCCGAAGCGCTGGGCTTTGCGGTATTCCCACACCAGCTTGGGCCGCTGTTTGACGACTTGGCTGGCATCGAGGCAAATGATTCGGCCGATGCCTCCCCCTTCGGGATTCTCTTCACCATGAGCGATGTAGACCAGATTGCCATCCACGATCGGCGAGCCGTTGATCACACCGACACTGAACGGATAGCTCCACTCCAACTTGCCGGTGCGGAGTTGGAAGGCGTGAGCGGCTCCATCGGATCCCCCGGTGATCAGCAACCGTTTGCCGTTGATGGTGGCCGTCACGGGGTTGGAATAGTAGGTGCCGCGGTTCTGAAAGGGGGCTTCGCTGATCCAGACCACCGCACCGGTATCGGCATCGAAGGCGAAGAAGCGATTGGCTCCGCGGGCATGTTCGCCCCACGAGGAATTGACGATGCCCACGATCACCAAGCCATCTTCGTAAAGCGGTCCTCCGCCGATCCGGCCGCCGTAGCCGGTGAATCGGCCGAACTCTTCGGTCAATTGTCGCGACCAGACTTCTTTGCCATCTTTGGCATCCAACGCGACGAGGAAACCGCCGGTGGTGTGGGCAAAGATTTTTTTGCCATCGGACGTGAGATTGGCCCACCCCAGACGATTGGAGACGATGTCGGAATGGAAGACGCTGAAGCGTTTTTCCCAGATGAACTCGCCGGTGTCGGCGTTGAGGCAGACAACCCGTTCGCCTTCGGTTTGGCCGCTGCCGAAGCCTTGGATGATATACAACCGATCGCCCAAAATCAGCGGAGTCGAACGGCAACCATAGGGAGCCTTCCACACGAGGTTGCTCTCCTTGGCCGCGGGATTGGGCGACCAGCGATCCGGCAAGCCAGTCACAGTGCTGAACCCGTTCTGATTGGGGCCACGCCAATGAATCCAGTCGGCATGGGCGGTCAATGCACCGAGCCACAACAGCCCGGCCGACAACAGGGAGGGTCGCATAAGAGGTAGGTCTCCGTACGCGGACGAACAGAGGATCGGGAAACACGCTACCGTTGGAGTATACGCGGCGAACAGTTGTTGGAACAGAGGTTGCCGACCAAAACCGCGCTGCTGAATATTCTTGGCTGGGGATCGTGCCGGCCTGTTGGGGGACCGGCGCGATCGGGGACGCACCTTCCGGGAAGGCCGGTCAAGGCTTCGTTCGTTCTACTAAGTGACCGCACGCTCATCTTCGGAGAACAGGCCACCACGCAACACTGCGGTTTCGCTCGCAGAGTAGGTCGTCAGTCTTGGGGAGGAATAAAGTCGGCGATGTACAGTTGCGTCGGTGAGCGACCATCCCGCGAACTGGTCCACATGATCTTCGTGTAATCGGGGCTGAACACCGGCAGCACATCTTGCCCCGGGGCATATGTCAACCGCGTGGTCTTGCCGGTTTCAATGTTCATCCAATACAGGTCGTAGTTGGGCCGTACCATCTCGTTGGAATGATCGGCCGCGGTGTAAACGATGTGTTTGCCGTCTTTGTACCAGTAGGGAGCCCAGTAGACCCAGCGATCGTTGTCGGTCAGGACCTTTTCGCCGGTGCCATCCGAGTTGATGACGTACAATTGTAGCCGATCTTTCTCCTTGCGATCGCTGCGGAAGATGACCTTTTTGCCATCGGGAGAGAAGAACGGCCCGCCGTTGTAACAATTGGGGGCATGGGTCAGTTGCCGGACGTTCGAGCCGTCGGCATTCATGATGTACAATTGCAGGTGCCCATCGCGATTTGAGCAAAACACGATGTGTTTGCCGTCGCTGGAGTACGAGCCTTCGGCATTGTAGCCTTTGGCGTGGGTCAGTTGCTTCAGCGGCCCCGAGCCATCGGCATTGATTTCAAAGATCTGCATATACGGGTCGAAGTCCCAGCTATACCGTCGGCGTCGGCCGGCTTTGCGGTCTTCTTCGCGTTGTTTGTACTCGGCTTCCTGATGCTTGCGGGCGTCGGGGTCCAAATGGCTGGACGCGAAAATCACTTTCTTGCCATCGGGCGAAAAGTAGGCACAGGTAGTACGTCCGATCCCCGGACTTATCCGCATGCGTTTTCCAGTGTCAAGCTCTTGGATGAAAATTTGGTAGAACGGGTTGCCGGTATCTTTCTCCTCCGCTTGGTAGACGATGCGTTTGCCGTCAGGAGAAAAATAGCCTTCGCCCGCCCGAACAAAGTCGAAGGTGACTTGCTTGATGTTCCGCAGATGCGCCGCTTCCGCCTTGGCCCAATCGGTTTCGTTCGCCGACGGAGGAGCACAACAGGTCCAAACGGCGCAGATGATCGCATACATGGTCGATTCCTTCTCGAAGAGACGACTGCGGGGCGACAAAACGATTGCATATCACCCCCTTTCCGATTAGTGTAGTGCCAATGCACTCATCTTCCCATCTCCGATAGGACCGAACCATGATCCTTTGGGCAGACGAATTGACCGACAAGGCGCAACAAGTAGCGGAAAAACTCAAAGAGATTCCGGTGCCCACCGAAGGTTTTTCGACCGATCCGGTGTCGTTGGCCTGGTATCTGGGAGGGGTGTTGGCGTTGTTGGGCTTGCTGTGGGCGATCAAAAGTCGTTTCTTCGGTGCGCGCCCAGCTCCTGATTTGCAAAAGGGGATGCGCGAGAACTTGGCCGAGTATCCGCCTCCGCCGGCCGATCCGGGCCGACGCCGATTGACCTTCCACGGGCTGCCGGTGCGGATTCGTCTGGTCGTCGTCGCGCCAACGGGGAAAAATCAAGCGCCGATCGATCCCGATCAGGTGCCACGGATGTTGGACGAAGTGTACGCGGGAATCTCGGCGGTCGTCAAAAACGACAAACCGCGGATCAAGGTTTGGCCGCCCCAGTTGAGCGTGGCCGGGTTTGCTCCGACGTTCCATCGTTTGGTGACCTCGCCGGACAAACCGGGGCAGCCTTCCGAGTGGATCAAAGTCGCCGGTCCCGCCCGTGCCGGCAATCGACCGATCTTGCTCGGCTTGGCCCTGTTGGCCGACGAAGCCAACGAACACGGCCAAGTGATTTTCGAGTCGCACCAATGGCCCGATGCCCTGCGCGTGCAAGCCTCTTAAACACCAACCGAGTCGCGATCTCTACGGGAACCTATGGCTCCGACAAGATCCGATGCGATCCGCTCCCTTGCAGAACGTTGCAAGTACGGAAATCGTCTCCGCGCGGATGTGACTTTCCGACTCACGTCGGCTACGCCGACTTTTGGGGATCGTCGGTAGGAGTAGCCGTCGTCGATGTCTCTGGTGTCCCTTGTGTCCCCGGTTTCGTCGAAATTGTCGATGTCTCCAGTGTGGTCGGCGTCGCTGATGTAACCGGTGGGGGTGGTGCCGTCGGTGGCGTCGGTGGTGGCAGTTGCAAACAGATGTCCTCGCCGACGACGGTCACTTTGTAACAGCCGATCTTGATGCGAGGATTGTCGGCCCAGGCTCCATCTTCGAGGCGGAAACGCCAAAAGTGCCACGGACAAGTGACGATGCCATTTTCGACGAACCCCCCACTTAGCGACGCGCCCATGTGCGGGCACATGTCGTCAATGGCATAGTAGGCTTCTCCGACGCGAAAGATGGCCACGGTTTTGCCGTCGACGACCACGGTTCCACTTTGCCCGTCGGCTAATTGGCCGACTTTGCCGACCGGTTGATAGACGCTCATCGGCAGATCGAGTCCTTGGAAAACGTTCTGGGATGCATGGCGGATGTCCGATCGTCCGCTTTGCTGCTATTGTAATCCTCGATGGCCTGCTGCAAGCTGAGGATGCGCTAGAATGCTCGAAGTCGAAATGAAATTTCCGCTCGCGGAAAGATCGCACTGGGAAGCGCGGCTGTCCGACTGCGGCGCGGTCTGGGTGGTCGATCGGCGTGAGGAAGATCACTACTTCAACGCTCCTGATCGCAACTTTGCCCAGACCGACGAAGCCTTGCGTCTGCGGCGTATCGGCGAAGCCAACTTCCTAACCTACAAAGGCCCCAAACGCGATACGTTGACCAAAACACGCACCGAGATCGAAGTACCCCTGGCTTGCGGCGATGCGGCGGCCCAGGACATGCAGCGGGTGTTGGTCGCTTTGGGGTACAAACCCGTCGCGGTGGTCCGTAAGCAGCGACGCATCTACCGCCTGGAACGCGACGGCTGGCCGATGGAAATCACTCTCGATGAGGTAGAATCGCTCGGTCACTTTGTGGAAATCGAGGTGCGGACTAGCGAGGAGCGTTTCGAGTTGGCCCGCGACGCC
This sequence comes from uncultured Gemmataceae bacterium, assembly GCA_937949245.1. Classification (GTDB taxonomy): domain Bacteria; phylum Planctomycetota; class Planctomycetia; order Gemmatales; family Gemmataceae; genus CALEEC01. Next base: position 5,533 of record CALEEC010000406.1, read on the forward strand.
TTGGTGCGTTTGGCCGAGTCGCTGGATTTGAACCAGTCGGAACGCCGATCGTATCTACAAATGCTGCTGCAACTTTCGCCAGGATCGTGAGGACGCAATGGCTGCGCTGCGTTTATTGACGCGTATTGCCGAGGTGCGTCGTGCCGTAGCCGAGGCACGCCAGCAACGGCAGAACATCGGCTTGGTGCCGACGATGGGGGCTTTGCACGAAGGGCACGCGGCGTTGATCCGCGAGGCGGTTCGGCAGACCGATTTTGTCGTGGTGTCGGTGTTTGTCAATCCGACACAGTTCGCCCCCAACGAAGACCTCGAGCGTTACCCGCGGCGTTTGGAAGCCGATCGGCAGTTGTGTCAGCAAGCAGGGGCAGCCGTCGTGTTCGCGCCGACCGTCGAAGAAATGTATCCTCTTGGCTTCCAGACGTTCGTGGAAGTGACGGAATTGACCCGTGGCCTGTGCGGAGCATCTCGGCCGACGCATTTCCGCGGCGTGACTACCGTCGTCGCGAAATTGTTCGGCATCGTACAACCCGATCGCGCCTTTTTCGGCCAAAAGGATGCCCAACAAGCCCGCGTCGTGCGGCAAATGGTGCAGGATTTGAATTTTCCGATCGAACTGGTCGTCTGTCCGACGCAACGCGAAGCCGACGGACTGGCCATGAGTTCACGCAATCAATATCTGACGCCTAGTCAGCGCCGCGAGGCGGTCGCTTTGTATCGCTGTCTGTGCCATGCCGAACAACGGGTGGCTCAAGGGGAACGCGATGCCAAGCGACTCTGCGACGAATTGCGTGCCATCCTCGCGGCCGTCCCCGAAGCGCGGATCGACTACGTCGAATGCGTCGATGCCGATACCTTGCAACCGGTGACGGTCCTGGATCGGCCGACATTGTTGGCTTTGGCCGTCTTTATCGGCACGACGCGATTGATCGACAATACCATTTTGCTTCCTCCGCCTCGGCAAGAGAAAGGAACCTGAAAGCGGTTTTCATGGTAGACCAACGAATGAGGCATTCTTAATTCAACGGCTCGCGATCATGTCGCATCCTTTGTTTGGCCCTGAACTTCGACAAATGCTGTTGGAGAACGACACCGCCGAGATGCGGACGTTCTGCGAGACGTTGCACCCAGCGACCATCGCCGAGGCGTTGGCCGAGGACTTCACCGTCGAGGAAGCCTGGCGGGTACTCGAACACACCAGCATCCGCAATCAGGCAGCCATCTTCGAGTATTTCCCCAACGCTTGGCAGGTGCAAATGGCCGAGAGTACCGGTCGGCCGCACATGGCTCGGTTGATTGAGCAAATGTCGCACGATGACCGCGTCGATTTGCTCCGCCGACTTAGTCCCCGCGTCGCGGAGAGTCTGTTGCGTTTGGTCGATGATGCC
>CALEEC010000407.1 GCA_937949245.1 uncultured Gemmataceae bacterium
GTGCCCCGAATACTCAGGCTTTGAACAAACGCTTTGAAATTACGCTTCAGGATTGTTCTATTCGGCATGAGCAGTTTCCTGTATCTTTATCGAACATTCATGGGAAGCTCATCCTTTCGCTTCTTCCCCCTGCCTCGGGAAGTCGGGAACCGGTGGAGATGGTGGAACTCAGAAACTTTCGAGCGGCACGTTCGGGGGGGCGAATTCTCCTGAATGGCGAACGTCGGCCGTGTGAAAAGGGGCATCTGATCACGCTGCATCTGCAAGGCTATGGGTTGTCGATCGATGCCGATTGGCGGGATGCCCTGAAGGGAATCGGACTGGGCGAAGTTTGGGAAAGCCTGTCCCCTTTTGGACGCACGAATGTAGTCACGGAACTAAAAATTTTAGATCGATCTCCCGGTTGGACCAGCCCCAATTTTGTGTGTGCGAATGGTCGAGCTTCCGAGGCCAAACGAAGAAACAGCGATGACCAGAAGTTCGACTTTCGTCGTGACTTGCAATTGTCGATGGAATTTCAGGGCGGCGGGATCGAACCGAGCTTTTTCCCCTATGCGATGGAGGAGATATGCTTGAAGTTCCGCTTTTCCGGGAATTATGTCGATATTCTGTATTTTACGGCCAAGCATCATGATACTACCATACGATTTCGTCAAAGTTATGCCATTCTGCGGGAAGAAGGGGGCTATTATCTGAAGCTCAATCAGTTTGCGGTGGAGAACCTCATTCCCGACGGAGAATTTCTCGCCGCTCTCCCGGCGTCCATTCGCCAAGCGATGGTAGCAATGAAGATCCATGGCCGTTGGCGGGTGCAAGCGACGGAGTTGGTCATCGATGAACAGCCTGTGGTCAAGGAACGGACGTTACCGACGAAATTACCCCCGAGGATTCGTGGTCCGCATGAAACGAATTCGCAGCGAGTGCCTGTTGGCCGAACTACGGCCGTGAGAAACGATACCCCCACGGTAGTCACCGTCTTTTGGGATGGCAGTCTGTTTCTGGAGGGAGCTTCGATTCAAACCGGCGTCGTGTGGGAGAATGTTTATGGCCAGATTGGTTGTCGAGGATTGTACAGCGGCCATCAACTCGGAAGGGTGATGGGGAATATCGTCTTAGATCGCGCTGTGCTCGCCAAACAACCTCTTCGCAACGTCGTGTGCAAGTTTGAAGTCGATCCCGAGGAACCGGATATATTGCTGATTCCCTCCATTCAAGCCAAGTTATATGGCGGAGAAGTCGGAGGCGAAGCCCGTATTGTATTCGGCAGTCCATTTCGGTATGACCTGAACCTCAATGCCACGGGGATTCAACTCGAAGAGTTGGTGCGCCATCAACGATTAGGGCCAGACACTCAGATGCAAGGCTTGGCGACGGCGCAGTTATTTCTCTCCAGCCGTACCGAGGGAATTTCCCGCGAACCCATATTAGAAGGGGCCGGGAGTATTGATGTGCCCAATGGGCGAATACTCAATCTCCCGGTGCTGTTAGATTTGTTGAAAGTTATCAACCTACGCGCGCCCGATCGAACTGCTTTTGAAGAGGGGCATGCTCAATTCAAGATTAATGGGAGCCGTATTGAAATCTCCCAACTCGACCTATTAGGAAATGCAATCTGTCTGGGGGGAGATGGAATCTTAGATCTAGAGACGAATGAGATTCACTTCGAGTTTTATACCATTTGGTCCTGGTTGATGCGAGAACTTCTAAAACACTGGTTAGCGACTCCTATTGGCGAGATGACCACAGCCATGAGCCGAAATCTCTTCAAAATCGAAGTAAAAGGCAAACTCAACGGTAAGATCGACTACCGCAAGGAGGCAGTCCCCATATTATTCGACCCGTTGAAGCGAGTGGCTGAACGTATCCAACGGAGTATCGATAGTCGAACCCAGAACCTGCTCGGCCCCTACCCGACCAACCGCTGATCGGCGGTCGAACTCTACCGAGGGAGGATGGAACCTTGTTCGGGAGCATTATACACCGCCTGATCTTATGGGAACTTACGAAAGTATTCCTTATGTCCCTAGTCAGCCTGACAGGGATGTTCTTGTTGGCAGGTTTGGTACAAGAAGCGACCCAGCGTGGCTTATCCTTGAGCCAAGTGATGATGATTATGCCGTTGCTGATTCCTAATACATTGCCTTATACCATTCCTGCAACCACTCTGTTTGCCACTTGTGTCGTATATGGACGTATGGCTCATGATAATGAGATCGTGGTGCTAAAATCAGCGGGCGTGAATCTCATTTCCATCTTGAAGCCTGCTTTGGTACTTGGTCTGACAACCAGTTCAGTGACTATGGCATTGTATTATCACCTCATCCCCCAAACGCAACAGATGATGCGGAATCAACTGCTCAGTGAAGGGGAAGAAATGCTTTATGGTCTTCTGAAGAAAGATCGTTGCATGCGCTTCTCGAACTTGCCTTACGTCATGTATGTGCGCGAGGTGCAGGGGAAGCGGTTGACCGATGTCATTTTCAAACGTCGTACCAAGGTCAACGATTTCTACATCGGTTACGATCTGATTGCTCGGGCGCGAGAGGCGACCTTACGCCTGGACTTGGAAAATAATCAATTGCATGTCGATATGACTCGTTGTGTGGTCTACAGCGAAAAAAACAGCGTGGCGGAATTTCAGCACAAATCGTTCCCGATGCCACTGCCGGAGTCGATTTTCGGCAAAGAGCCGAAGACTCGTCCCATGGCGTTGACCTGGCCCGAGTTGCGAGAACGGCAAATCGAACTCGATCTGGAGAAGGCTTCTTTAGAACGGGAGTTGGAGCAAGCCCAGCAACAACTGGCCAGCGTTCCCGTAGGCTCTGAATCGCATAAGCAATTGACGCTGCATGCGTTCCATCTCACCAACAAAGTGAAGGATTCCATCCGCAATCGCTGGCAAGTCGATGCCGAGATACAGATGCGTCCTGCATTGGCGGTGGGGTGTCTGTGTTTCGTCTTAATCGGCTGTCCAGTCGGAATTTGGGCGAGTCGAGCAGACTATCTCAGTTCGTTTGTGATCTGCTTCTTGCCGACTGTATTTGTGTATTATCCGCTGCTGTTGTGTGGATCTAATCTAGGCAAAGACGGCAAGATGCCGATGGTACCTGCCGTCTGGGCCGCCGATGTATTTCTCGGCATGGTAGCGTTGTTCCTGATCTGGCGGGTCATGCGCCGATAAGGTCCGCATGCCTTCTCAATTCAAGTACAGAAATTCGTTGGCCGCCAACAGGGTCTGGCACCAACTCGCCCAAGTTAACGAACGACGCTTCGCCGCATCGTTCTCGGAGTTGGACAAGGCAGCGTTATAGGCTTGGAGATAAGCTGTGGCACGCTGAATTTCCGCATCGTTCGGAAGGCGACCCCATGCCCAAAGATAGGCAAAGCGAATTTTCTCGCGGTCGTCGCCCGAGTGTTGCACGATGCGTTCGGCAAAGGCGGTCGCTTGTTGCCGTACAAATTCGTTGTTCATCAGGTACAACGCTTGGGGAGCGACCACTGTCGAGTTACGTTTGCCGTTGGGGACGCTCGGTTCCACAAAATCGAACACTTGGAAAAAGTCGAATACCGAGCTGCGCACCACCGGGAGGTACAAACTGCGACGAAGGACGTTGTAGTTCGGGTCTTTCTCTCCGACGTAGTTGAAGTTGTCCGTTGCGAGGAACGATCCGCCCATGGCACGGTCGAGTTTGCCCGAGACGGCGAGCATGGCGTCGCGGATGGCTTCCGCTTCCAAACGCCGACGATTCATCCGCCACAGCAGCCGATTATCGGGATCGACCAACGCCGCATTCGCGTTGTAAGCGGTGCTCATGCGGTAGGTGTTCGACATCAGAATGGTCTTGTGCAGTTTTTTCAGCGACCAGCCGTTCTGAACGAAATCCAAGGCTAGCCAATCCAACAATTCAGGATGCGTGGGGCGTTCGCCAAGTTGGCCAAAATTGTCGGGACTACGCACGATCCCTTGGCCGAAATGGTGCAGCCAAACCCGATTCACCATGACGCGAGCCGTCAGAGGATGATCGGGACGAGTGAGCCATTGGGCGAGTTCGAGTCTGCCGCTTCGATTCGCCGGCACGGGCACTTGCTGTTCGCCCGCGAGAATCCGCGGATGAATCCGTGGGGCTTCTTCTCCTAAGGTCAGATGATTGCCACGAATGTGTACGCGGACCGGTGCAGGATGGGCTTCGTCTTCGACGGCTAAGGCCATCGGCACGGGGGGAGCGTTTTGTTTGATTTGTTCGAGTTCCTTTTGTCGTTGCCTCAACCATCGCTGCTGTAGACCGATGGCCGCTGGAGTGGAGGCAGCGAGGGCCGAGGTGGGGGAAAAACGGACGAGGTTGACGGCCGCCTCCGCTTGCTGGAGTTTTTCCTGGTGCTGATCTAACCGTTTTTGCGTTTCGGGATCGGGCTTCAACGGGCGTTCGAGGGCACGGGCCACGGTAGCTAAGCTGGCCATCGTCTTGGTGCTTTTGAAGATCCCAGCCCAGCCGTAGTAGTCACGGGTGGGGAGAGGATCAAATTTGTGATCGTGACAACGCGAACACGAAAAGGTGAGACCCAGGAATGCCTTGCTGGTGACATCGATTTGTTCATCGACGATGTCCATCACCATTTTGGTCTTATCTGGCTCCGCGAGCAACTTTGGCCCCAATACCAGGAAACCGGTGGCAATCAGCCGATCCGATTGTTCCTCGTGGGTGAGTCCCGGTTCGTGGGTCAACAAATCGCCGGCGAGTTGTTCGCGAACGAATTGATCGTAAGGCTTGTCTTGATTCAGACTACGAACCACATAATCGCGGTAACGCCAAGCGTTGGCGAAGGCGGTATTCTCGTCTAAGCCATTGCTGTCGGCGTAACGGGCCACGTCGAGCCAATGTCGTGCCCACCGTTCCCCATAAGCGGGAGACATCAGCAAACGATCGATGACCTTTTCCCAGGCATTCGGAGAATCATCGGCGAGGAAGGCGTTGATTTCTTCGGGAGTGGGAGGCAGGCCGGTCAGGTCGAACGTCACGCGACGCAACAGCGTGCGTTTGTCCGCAGGGGGAGCCGGTTGCAGATTTTTGGCCTCTAGGGCGGCTAAGATAAACGCATCGATAGGCGATTGGACCCACGATTTTCCTTTCACCTCGGGCAGGGGCGACGCTTTCATCGGCTGAAACGCCCAGAATTGTTTTTGGGCTTCGCTGAAGGTGAAGGTGGCACCCGATTTCGCGGAAGACGCGGATACTTCCGTTTTCTCCGTTTTCTGCATGGAAGGCCAAGCTAGACCATCTTGCACCCACTTGGTCAAGTCGGCGATCTCCGAGTCTTTCAATTTCCCTTTGGGAGGCATCTTCAGTTCGTCGTTGTAACGGATCGCTTGGATCAGCAGGCTGTTGTCGGGTTTACCGGGGACGGCGGCCGGTCCTGAATCACCTCCGCGGAGGATGGCCTCTCGATGGCTAAGGTCGAGTCCGCCTTTCCGTTTCTTCGGATCGCTTCCGTGGCACGAAGAGCAATGCGTAACCAGGAGTGGACGCACGCGTTTTTCAAAGAACTCCAGGGCATTTGCATCGGTGGGCGTGGTTTGTCCTCGGGCCGAGTTCGGCACATGCAATCCCATGAGGGCAAGAAATAAACACAGCAAACGGTTCATGACCAACACCTCCGAAGACAACCAATGAATCGGCGGGCAGAATTCAGGTGGGACGATTCCAACAAACGATTCCGACAAACGATCACTTTGCTGATTTATTGTATTGTTCGATTTCGCTGACGCAAGCATGCGCCCGCGGATCTGGTGGGTCTTTCAGTGATCCTGTGTGCAGTTGATGGAATATCGGTTATGATGCTAGGGGGGAACGGACATCAGGAAATCCTCCCCCGAGTTTTGTCATGGTACTAACTCCCTAACAACAAGTCGAAGTCCTCCGCGTTAACCAAACTTTTCAACAAAAGGCACAAGAAACGAGTAACCGTTAGAATCGTGATGATTCCATGAAAGCAGCAACTATGTACAAGCGTCTCACCGCGTCTTGGCAGATATGGCCATCACTGGCGTCTTGCTGCTGGCTGTAGGAATGACGACTACAAATGGGCGTCCAGCAAAATAAGATTGTTGCATAAGCAAGTGTAGATTCTGGTTTGGCTGTGGGCGCGTATATGGTTTTTACCTGTGTCGTATCCATCGAGGATTACCGCCGGCGAAATTATAACAAGCTGGTGCGGTCTCTGTACCTCGCAAACAGCACGGCGTCGCACCACTCGCTCACGAGCGCGGAAGCACGCTAGTGCAACCTCAACGAGTAACGGTCGTAGGGCGGGACTTCGGGGACCTCGAACTTCTCGACCTTGGCGTGAGCGATCTGAACGGCTGTATTGCCGATTCATAGCCAATCCCTGCGTGAGCGGGGGACATGGGGCGACGACTCGGCCCGTGGGACAGGACGTGCGTGGTGCAGCCTCGAGTGAAACTATTCTACTACAGATCCGGTTCGATTTGCCAATGCTGACAGAAGCGATTCAAAATCTCCACAGCGAGGTTCCAGACAATCCCGTTGCTGGAGTGTCCCATATCCGCCTGCATGAGGAATAAGTCATGGGTACATACATGTTGGTCCGCTTCCAGATGAAGGAATGCGATCTCGATCCAGGGTGGGTCAGCGACAGGGGGGCGACCTGGGGCATACCAACGGTCGAGTTCGGCATCTTCCCACTGTCGTGCCACCACCCAAGGGATCGCGAAGTAGTACCGGACACTGGTTGAACTCTTCCCCTCCACATCTACCTTCACTTCGGGAAGCGAGTCGGCAATCACCGCTGCGGCTGCAACTATTTTCTCACGATCGAGTTCCTGACAAGGGAGTTTGTAGGTGCGATGGACAGCCATGCTGGTGACCTCAGTTCAGGTCGAATGAAGAGATTTTATTTTACTACGATCAGGCCATTTATCAGATAGGCGATGTTCGTCGCCCGATGGCAGAGCATTTGTCCTCAGCACTCGATTACGTTGCCAACTGCGTGACGGCTTGATTATCTTTCATTGACTTATCAGAAGCACTGCACCTCTTCCCGCAGAAGCGGCACGGTGCTTTTCATCCTTCCCCTCCGCCAGCGGTGCCCCGCTCTTTGAGTTTGCGGCCTGCTCGCGCAGGATCCGCAGTTGTTCCGCCGTCGCGTCAGACCGTTGATTTCTCACCCCACTAGACAGGCCGAAGGTCGGTCGTTTCTTGCTCATGACCCGGTCACTCCCAGTCCTTCGTCTTGAAGTCCAACCTGTTCGCGTTCTCGCTCACGCCGCGCTTGATCGTGTCGCTCACCCACTGCGGGAACTTGGCGTCGATCTCCAGCGTGATGCGGACCGTGGAGTTCGGGTCGGACGCCAACAGTGCAATCACCTCCTCGGCAATGGTGTTCAGCTTCGACTTGGCCAGCGTGGCGTTCACCTCGACGCTGCCACGGAAGGTGCGGGGTTTGGAATCCGGCAGCTTACGCTGCCGGCTCGCCGGGTCCTCGGGATTTGTCACTGGAGGGGGAATGATCACTGGGTCTGGCGGATCAACGACGATCCGTTTCTTCAGCGCGATGGCGTGCTGCCGGGCTGCCTCCGGCTCGATCAGCAGCAGCGTGTTGTTGAACGACACCTCGCCGTCGCCGAACTGGAAGCCGTCGTACTTGCCGTCCGTAAACCCGTCGGCGGTGCCGAAGAAGTCCCGGCTGGCCGAGCCCGTGCGGACCACCGCCGCCAGCACCTCGCGCGATTTCAGCCGCGGTAGGTAGAGGTACTTCAGCGTGTCTTCCCAAAAGGTCATGGCCCGCACATGGGGCGTTTCGGACTTCCAATAGAACCGCTTCAAATGATCACGCAAATGGATCGGCGACCACGTCTCGATCACCAACTCGTTTTCGCGACAGACCCGCTCCAACTCGCCCGCGGCGGAACCGCTAGTCGTGTTGAGGGGGAACGCCTCGATGACCGGCTTCGTCGCGGTCGGGTCGTCCTGCACTGGGCAAAGCAGCCACTTGAAGCACTCTCCGCCGCGCGTGGCAGCACCTCGCCGGCGGCCCGCACTTCCTTCCGCGCCTGCGTCAACTGGTTCTGGTCGATGTTCAGTCGGCCCTCGACCACGTCCTCGACGATACTCGTCCAGGCCAGGGCCACCCGCGCCGCGTCCCG
>CALEEC010000408.1 GCA_937949245.1 uncultured Gemmataceae bacterium
GTTGGTAGATAATCTGGGCGTGGCCGCGGAGGTCGTCGAAGAAGCCAAAGCCTTGGCCGTGCAACGCTGCCCGCTGAAACGGGAAAATATCCTTGTTTCCTCGACGCATACGCACTCCGCTCCCCCTTCCAACGCCAAACAGGGCCGACCTGCCGAAGTGGCCTATCGCCAACGCCTGATCGAAGGTATTGCCGAATCGATCGTCAAGGCCCATCAAGCGTTGCGTCCGGCCACGGTTGGTTCCGCCGCTCACCCTGTTCCCGAAGAAGTGTTCAATCGCCGGTGGTTCCTCAAGCCGGGGAAAATGCCGCTCAATCCGTTCGGTGAGTTCGATCTAGTGAAGATGAATCCCCCCAACTCCCCCGATGTCCTCTTGCATCCTGCGGGACCAACCGATCCTGATGTATCGGTCCTATCGATCCAGCAGGTACAGGGCAATCGACCGCTGGCGTTGTACGCCAACTACGCGCTGCATTATGTCGGTGGCACTCCGAAGGGGATGGTGTCCGCCGATTACTTTGGGGAATTTGCTCGGCTGATGAAAAATCGGCTCGGCTCGGCCGAGGTCGTGGCCATGATGTCGAATGGCACCTCAGGCGACATCAACAATATTCCGTTTGGCCTGAATCCACCTCGCCCCCCCCGCGAGGTCTTTGAACAAATTCGGATCGTAGCGCAGAAGACGGCCGACGCGGCTTGGATCGCTCGCAGTAAAATCGGCCCGCATTCGTCGAAGGTACGTTTGGGCATGCTGCAACGCGACGTTACATTGAAGCACCGCCGACCGACGCCCGCAATGCTAGCGCGGGCACAACAGATCGTGGCAATGAACGACCCGGCCGAGAAAGCCAAACTCCCCCCCTTGGCCGAAGCCTACGCCCGCATGACCATCGCCCAAGCGAAAAGACCCGAGACGCTCACCGTCCCTCTGCAAGTGATCCGCATCGGGGAGACGGCCATTTGCGCCATTCCCTTTGAAACTTTCGCCGAGATCGGCTTGGATCTCAAACGACGTAGTCCGTTTCCTCGAACCATCGTCGTCAGCATTGCCAACGGGTACAATGGCTATCTCCCTACTCCCGAACAACATCGGTTGGGAGGATACGAAACTTGGTTGGGCACCAATCGAGTACAAGAGGACGCCTCGGTACTCATTTCCAAACAACTACTGGAAATGCTCCACGAATTGGCTAACGCTCCCCAAGATCCCAAAGATTAGGCTAGGATCGATCGTATGAGCAAACGTAAAGCGTATGGAGGCGTCTTAATCAACGACCGTGGCGAAGTGTTGCTGCGAGAACCCACGAATCACTTCAACGGGTATGTGTGGACTTGGCCCAAAGGACAGCCGGATGAAGGGGATTCGCCGGAAACCTGTGCACTGCGTGAAGTTCTGGAAGAAACTGGTTACCAAGCAGAAATCATCGCACCACTTCCAGGGGTATTCGTCAGCCGAGAAACCGAGAATAGGTACTACCTGATGCGTCCCGTGTGTCAGGCACAGCCTCCCGATTGGGAAACTGCTCAAATTCGCTGGGTGTCGTTCGAGCAAGCCCGGAAGTTGCTCGAATTGACTCCGAACGAACGTGGTCGTCAACGCGACTTAGCAGTGTTAGCCGCCGTGGAACAATGGCTTGCTGAGCATCGAAACGTTCCGACAACTTCTGTTTGAAGCTGCTGCATGGGAAAGCCGCCGATGAACGCCGTGCCACCGCAACGCTTGGCCGAGTTCGCCCGACAATTTCGCTTCAGCAAAGGTCGTTTGCTGAGCGTTCACCTACGCTCCTCGAAACACCACGGGATTCAAGCAATCATCCATCTCAAAGCGCGTACCGCGATCCGTTCCTTGGCCGATCGCCCACAAATGGTTCGACTCCGGTTCGTACTTTCGGACGTTCAAGAGTATCGCTTTCAAAAACGCCCCCATTCGGACAAGCGAATTCTGCAAGAAGTCCAGTTCGCGTATTTGGACAATCTGATCTACATCAATTTCGATGCTTGGGAAGTCGAACCAGGGGAAAAACTGGGAGTCTTCGAGATCCGCGGTTCGGAGGCATTTATTGCCGGCCGCTCGCTCGCATGGGAACAACTGCCTCCCAAGAAAACCTGAACGCTGGTGAAATCGCGAAACTGTTGCCTTGGCCACCTCTGTGGTCGGCACAGCATTCTGTCTTGGTGGAAAAGCGTAACGGAGGCCAAAGCCTCCGTCCGTGGTTGGGGTCGACACCGCCTCTGCCGACTTGGTTTTCGCTAGGGTTGACGTATCATAGCAGATCCGCTTGCCCGGCCAGGGCTTTGTCGCGGAGTTGTTTCATGCCCCGCACATTGATCTGCCGGACCCGTTCTTTGGTGATGCCAAAGTGCTGACCGATCTGTTCCAGGGTCATTTCTTCCCCACCATCCAATCCCGCACGCATACGGATGACCTCTCGCGTACGTGGATCGAGTTCGGCCAACAATCGATTGACGCGATCGCGTGCCTGTTCCGCTTGTTGCAAGCATTCTTGCTCATCGGTGCGCACGTCGGCCCGCGTGTCGAGCATCTCTTCCGCACCGGTGACATAGCGTTCCCGATGGAGCTTCTCATCGGGGATGCTACGGGCAAAATTCTTCATAATCGCCCAGGTCGCGTAGGTGCTGAATTTGTTGCCTCGACTGTAATCGAACTTCTCGACCGCTCGCAACAACGACATGTTCCCATCCGACACCAACTCGAACAGATTGTCCCCCGTCGAGTGCTGTTTGGCAATGGATACCACTAGCCGCATGTTGCAGTTCACCAGCAGATCTTTCACCGCCTTGATTTGGGCCTGCAACTCGTCGATCTGCTTCAGATCCTGCACACGGGCCAGGGAAGGCTTCAGGTTCTGCCGCAGTTTGTAGAGTTTGTGCTTCAAGAAGTTCATCTTGCGGAACAAGTGCTGCTCTTGTTCCTTGGTCAGCAAGGGCCACTCGTAGAGAGAAGCCAGCTCTGGCGGTACGTCTTTGGGAGCCTTCATTGAGCGACATTCCTTCTCAAACTTCTCCCGATCCGGCATGTCGGCCATGATGGCCGCCTCTTGAGAAGGATCGTCGAAACATTCGTTATAAATATAATCCAAGGGAGCCTTCAACAGCGACTCCGCACGGACTTCATTGATCACACGATAGAGCGACTCACGGGATCGGCCGTATTGTTTTGCCAGAGTTTCCACGGAAGTGCCCCTCCGATAAGAATTGTAAATAGTCTGTTTCGCAGGGCCGTCCAAAGGTCCCGTCAGAGCCGGGAACAACGGTTGCTCGGGATGGGCACGATCATAATTCTTGATGGTATAACGCACAGCCTCCACCGAGCGCCCGAGTTTCTTGGCGATGCGTCGGGCAATCTCTGTCAAAGAGCCGCCGACCATCGCTAAACGTCGAGCCCGCTTGAGGATTTGCTCTCTCTCTTCCTCGGACAAATGCGAGAATTTTGCTCCCCGCGCCACTTGTTCGGGATGCTCCGCCAAAAATCGCTCGACCATCGATTGGGGAAACCCCAACTGACGTCGACCATTGCGAATAATTCGCGTGCCGATCAGGCCATGCACCCGCCAGCGACTGATGGTTTTCGTGGACACTTGGAACTGCTTCGAGATTTGTTCCAGCGTTAACATCGGCTCGACCGCTTGCTCAATGGGCAGTGGCGGGATCGAGCGTTCCAATTTTCGGATGAACAACGCCAAATCTTCAGCCAACTCCGAACCTGGGATCAGCAGGTCGGGATAAGCGTCAGAACGGTAGTCGGTAATCCGGTAACAGATATAGGGGTACGGATAGAGCTTCGCAGGGTGCAATTCGCGCAACAGCTTCTGGGCGCGCACGATTTGTTCTTGTCGCCGAGCCGGTGGCGCGAATCGGACTTGCTGATCCGTCAGTTCTCGTAAAGCGGCTTGGCGAAAGTCCTGCATGATCCGTCTCCTGATGCTCTTTTTGGGCTTGCGTCCCCAAGCTTAGAATGATATGAAGCGTCATTCTTACTGCTGGGGGTGAGTATCCTCTGATTTAGATACTTCTGCCAGCACGAAGGGTTCACTTTCTTTCGTGCGCGATGAAACTAA
>CALEEC010000409.1 GCA_937949245.1 uncultured Gemmataceae bacterium
CAACTGATCTCGTTGACTGGTTCTTGGATGCAGACCGCCGCCCTGGTGTGGCTGGCGTATGCGCTGACGGGGGAATCGAAATGGCCGGCATTGGTGATGATCGCCCACATCCTGCCCGCCTTCCTCTTGGGAGCCTGGGGAGGCTATCTCGCCGATCGCTGTTGCAAAAGAACGTTGGTCTTACGCACCCAATTAGCTTTTTTAGCCATCGCGGTCTTACTTGCTTGCCTCACCTTCGCTGGTTTGAAGATGGTTTGGCCTCTGATTGTGATCATGTTCTGCAATGGTCTAATTCATGCCATTGATTTGCCCGCGCGATTGGCTTTAGTGCCAGATTTAGTCGATCGAAATGACTTAATGAACGCAGTCGCCTTAAACTCGTTATTGTTCAACAGCGCTCGTGCTACTGGCCCTGCATTAGCAGGGTTGGCTTTGCTCAGCGTGGGACCAGCACTCTGTTTTTTGCTCAATGCCCTGAGCTATCTTGCCGTCATCATCGCCTTGAAACGCATGCATCTCCCCGCACCGCCAGAACGCAAGCCCGAAGCATCGTCGCAGCGAGCTTCTGTCTTCAGCGGATTCACTTATTTACGTCAACGTCCTGATTTAGCGATCGTGGTGCTGCTCGCAGGGGGAATTGGCATCTGTGGCTGGCCCACGCTAACGCTCTTGCCAGCATTTGCTCAACAAGTGCTACAAGGAGGGGCACAAGCCTACAGTCTGACCCTCAGTGCCATCGGCACCGGGGCGCTGTGTGCCGCTTTGACTGTTGCTACCTTCGGTAACGAAGAACGCCGTCGTCTCCTATTGCTGATCGGCGCAGGCATGGTCACTTCGGCTCTAGGAGGGCTTGCGCAAGTCCATCATTTCGCCTTGGCCGCTTTCTTCTGCGGAATGTTGGGATTCGGGCTAGTGATGTTCTTTGCGACGGGGCAAGCCACTTTGCAGTTGGCCACGACCGACGAACATCGGGGGCGTGTCATGGGCATTTGGGCCATGATGATGAGCGGTGCGACCCCCATCGGCAACCTCTTGCTCGGTCCCCTGGCCGATTGGCTGGGCGTCGTCATGGCCATTCGGATTCAAGCCCTTTTCGCGGGGGTAGTTTCTTTAGCCGTGATAGCCGTTGTCCGTCGCAGGGGATTCCAACACACCTCGCAGACGCCTTCCCGATCCCCTAGCGCTTCCAGCGGCTCCTCCGCCGTTTGATGCGTTTTCTGATTGGTCTGAAACTGAAAGGCTCAACAGCTCGCTTGGTGGGCCACGCGACGGAGAAAGGCCGTCAAGTCCTGGGGGGCACCAAGGCGATACTCTGCTTGGGGTGCATTCGGTCCCACGCCGATGGTCACTCCACCTAAAGAGCGCACCATCTCGAAGGCGTCTTGGTCGTTGCGTTCGTCCCCGGCATACAGACAGATGCCGTCGCGGCAGGCATCCTCGACGATCCAACGGACGGCATCGCCTTTGTTCCAGGCCCCGATGGGCGAAATCTCGAACGCCTGGGCCATGCACACAGCCCGGAAATGCGATTCTAAGCGTTGCAGGTAGCCGTTCATTTCTCGCAGGAAGGCCGATTGACCTTTCCTGCCGATACTGCGGAAATGAATAGTGCGGGAAAAGGGTTTCGTCTCGATCCAAACCCCGGGATAGCGTTCGACAATCCGCGTCAGGTACGAGTGCGCATGATGCAGGCGTTCCCGGAAATCGGGGTGATCGTGCCAGTTTTTTTCGACACCGAGCAAATCGAGTTCCATCCCGCCACTGCCGCTGTAATACAGTCCTTTTAACCCGACCATGCGTCGAACATCGGCCAAGGGGCGACCACTAAGCACCCCGGCAAACACCCCCGGAGTATCCCGCAGTTGGGCCAACACCGAGCGTGTCTCGGGAGGAAGTTTTGCCGTGGAAGGATGAGCCGAGTAGGGGGCCAAGGTGCCGTCGTAATCGAACAACAGCACCCATGGCTGGTCGTGCTTGCGAGCATCGAACAAGCGCTGGAGAATAGCCGATTCGACGGTCATCGGCTTCCTCCTAGAGCATAACTCGGCAGAGCCGGCCAAACTCCGCTGTCGGAATGATTGTCGTTCGGCCAGGGGGTGCGTTGTTCTTCCTGAACCTGCACCGCGTCGGCCAAAAGTTTCCCCGCCCAACGGAAGATGTTATGGGCTAGCACCCGTTGCCGCATGCGGAACATGCGTGCTTCCTGCTCGGCTTCGCTCATGGTCAGGCAGCGGAACATCGCGTTGGCCATGGCGTCGAGATCGTAGGGATTGACGATGAGAGCGTCGGTCAGTTCTCGGGCCGCCCCGGTGAATTCCGAGAGTACCAAGCTACCGCGGAGATCCGAACGGGCAGCAACGAACTCTTTGGCAACCAAGTTCATCCCATCGTGCAACGAACTGACCACGCAACCGGTCGCCAAGCGATAAAGGCGATGCACGCCGGCGCTATCGACGTGCTCGTGCAGAAAGACGATGGGCTTCCATTCCTCATCGCCGTACTTCCAGTTGATTTCATCCGCCAAACGTTCCAGATCGTCTCCTAGGGAACGATAGGTTGATAGATGCACTCGGCTTGGCGCACCGACCTGAAGCAAGCAAAATTGTCCCCGTAATGACGGATGGAGGGTCAGCAATCGATCGACGGCTCGGAAACGCTCGGGGATGCCCTTGATGTAGTCCACCCGATCGACTCCCACAAGGAGTTTACATTTGCCCAAGCGATACCGCCGACGCAACCGCCGTTCTTCGAATTTCCAATCGACGGCCAGCGCATCTGCATGTTCAGGATCGACGCTAATCGGATGCGCCCGCACCAACGTCCGTTGCCCCCCCCGAGTGACCGCGTGGAATTCCAGGTCGATCTTCGCTTCGAGAGTACGATCGACGGTTTCCAGAAAGTTGTTGCAATCGTAGCGGGTATGAAAAGCGAGTAGATCGTTGCCCAGCAAGCCGTCGAGCAATGCGGCATGCCAAGGACAGATGCGGAAACTCTCGAAACTCGGCCAGGGAATGTGCCAGAAATGGACAATCGTCAAATCGGGGCGAGCCGACTTGAGCATGCGGGGCAGCATAGCGAAATGATAATCCTGCACGAAAACCAGAGCCGGATCATCGCCGACTTCTTCCAGCACGACGTTGGCAAAATGCTGATTGACCTGACGATAGATGGCCCAGTCGTGGCTATCGAATTTCGGCCGAACATGCGCGTTGTGACACAACGGCCATAACGTGTCGTTGGCAAAACCGTAGTAGTATCCCTGCTCTTGTTCCTTGGTCAACCAGACGCGCCGCAGCGTGTAACTCGGTTGATCCGGGGGAACGGCAATGCGATCAAAGGGATCGACGACGTCTCGATCGGCATTGCCAGACCCGTGAGCCACCCACGTTCCGCCACAGGCACGCAGCACCGGATCGAGTGCCGTCGTCAGACCACTGGCCGGTTGATACCATTCCAATCGATCATCGACATACTGATGAATGTAGGGTTCCCGGTTGGCTACCACAATGAGTTTCGCTTCATGCAGTCGTTGCCGGACCCAAGTTTCCAAAAGTTCCCGA
>CALEEC010000410.1 GCA_937949245.1 uncultured Gemmataceae bacterium
GAGACGGCCAGGACATGCTCTGTAGGATGCAACGGTTGTTGGCTGAGTCGGGCGGCACGATACAACGGCATCATCACTGCACAGCGATGCCCTTGTTTGGCCAGCGCGCGGGGAAGTGAACCGGCCACATCGGCCAATCCCCCCGTCTTGGCGAAGCCGACGACCTCGGAACAAGCTAGGACAATGCCGATCGAATCGTTCAAGCCTTCATTCATGGGCGTCGCCAGTCGGGGAGTGCGAAGGTGGCCGAATTAGTGGTCCCGATGCTGATTGTGGACCGTATCCGTCCCTTCGGCAACCCAGAATCTGACTTTGCACGGAAATGCGGCTCCAACCGACTCGCGTCAACCGATTTTCTGGCATTTCGCGACTTGGACCTGCCTGCCATCTGCTCCCCATGGCCTCGACTTCCGTTGGTGCCATCGATGCCTCGACTCGAGAGGCGATTCAAGACTTCGACCCTCGACGCAATGACATCGAGGGTCGCAAACATCGGAGATCGCAAAGCCAAGTGCCAGCGAGGCAACCAAAGCTGATTCGTCCGATCGTTCGCACACCGATCGGACCGATGCCTTCATTAGTACCGGAACGACAACCCTAGGTTCATCCCCGAGATCCATAGGTTGTCTTGCACCAACGGCAACTGCGACACCGGCACGAAGCCCACCCGGCCATAGTTGGGACTGGTCGGCACCAAACTGCTGTTGACCATCATGTTGACTTGGTCCAATGGCCGAACAACGTTCGGCATGTACAGCAGGTTGTACCCGATGAACGCCCGGACTCCGCGGCACAGGTCGTAGCCGACATTCAAGCTGAGTTCCGGCAAGACGGTAAATTCATCGATGCGATACCGGCCGATGTTGCCAGCGTTGGCCAACAGACCGCCTTGCACCGCAGCGCTGACCCGCGACACCCGCGAAGCCAAAGTTGATTGCCCGCTGATGTCGAGTTGTTGCACCGAGGAACCGAAAGCGACTTTACCTGCCCCCGTGACGCTCCAACGGCCGAACTTGAAGTCGCTGATCACCCCCAACTGACCGCCATAGAACGAGTTACGCGTTTCAAACAGATCGGTCACCGTGATGTTCGCCGGTCCAGCTACCGACAACCCAGCAAACTGGGCATTGTTGCCGGGCAGCAGATCGGTACTCTGGGAGGCGTACAACCGATCGTACAATTCGAGATAGCGGAAGCCGGCCAGGAAGTTCAAGTTCCACGAGTGTTTCTCGGGCAGTCCGCGATACAGATTGACCAAGACGTTACCTTCCGCACCATACAGTTGGGTGCCGATCTGGATGGTGCCCCGACCGTAGGCCAATTGAGGGAAAGCGATCAGCAATGAACTGCCGAATCCCGTCGTCGAGTCGATGTATGGCCGAGCCAACACGGGAATGCCTGTGAAATCGGAGGCAACATCAACGATCTGATTCTGATTTTCCAAAACCAAGACGCTACCTTGCAATCCCCAGCGTTTGGTCGGCCCGCACCAGTAATCGACAGTGCCGCGGAAGCCGTTTTGGGCATTCATCCCTTGGCCACCGGCCAGAACTTGCGTGGTGGGGAAGCCGAGAATGCCCTGCGACACCGGAGAACCGGTCGTCAGCAAAGGCGGACTGGCATTTTGGCTTTCCAAGAACCACAATAGCCATTCGATGTCGATTTTCAAACAGTGGATACCGGGGTATCGCCCTCCCGAAGCCGTGCCATCGGGAGCATCACAGGCTTGCCCCCCGAAAAAGCCGGGCGTTTCGCTGACGAGCGTCCCAATGCCACTGCCCAAGGTCGGGCCAGTCGGCAACATTCCCGAGGGAATCATCGGTGTCCCCAGCGGACTCGGGACAGTGAGCATGGCTTCGGGAGGCATGGGCAGACTAGGCGGGACGTTGGCTCCCGGAGGCGGGGCAATCGGTTCGGGATCTACGACGCCTGTTTGCACAGCGACCGGCAGCGTCGCCGAGGGAGCCGGTCCCATTCTCTCGATGGGCGGCAAGCTCGACTGTCCGCAGGCCGCCCCCGCGCCGGCCACAACGGCCGCTAACGAACTCAGAAATCGCTTGCGCATGGATCGCTCCTGATCGAAAGTCCCACTTGTCGCCGCCTGCTTGCCGCGAACCTTCCAGACTCTTCCGCTTTCCCTCGGTGGTCGCAACGCAGCGGGGCACTAGCCGCGCCGGCCGGTCTGGAATGTGGGAATAGCTTCCTTTCCTTCAGGAGATTTGATCGGCTCAACCTACCTCGCACCATGAGAAGAACCGGAAAACCCGTCGATTCTTGCTTGGCCGATCTCCTCAGTGAATCTCCTGGAGTGCCTAATTTTCCTACCATCGCTTTCTTTCCGTTTTTCGTCACTTGGGTTCCCCGAAAAAGGGATAAAATGCATTGAGTATGCCGAACTTGTGCATCGAAGAAACTCGATCCGGCGGAGAATCTGGAGGAATTGTCTATTGACGCCGACTTGGCCCATCATGGACAATGCGATCTACGAACCTCCCTCCGCAATGCTATGGCACGCTCGGCAGAGCCGCGATGGAAGGCCGGAACGGAGCGGACGCCCCATGGGCAAACCATGCGACCAGTCTCCACAAACGAGTTCCAGCGTAAGATGGACCACGACCGATGGACTGCGGGCAAACCATGCGACCTATCATAGTCCACCGAGTTCTAGGAGCGACACCATCCGGTGCCCCAACCCACCGAATGCCCCCTCTTGGTTCCCGGAAGGATCGCCATTGGAAGCGTAATCATGCAGCATTTTGACCCCAGCGAAATACGCAAATTTGGTGGATTGACCCTAACGGCTCGGACGTTGGTCGAAGGTTTCCTCACCGGAGTGCATAAAAGCCCCTATAAAGGCTACTCTGTCGAGTTCGCCGAGCATCGGCAGTATTATCCGGGCGACGAAATCCGTCACATCGATTGGCGTGTTTACGGTAAAACCGATCGCTACTATATCAAGGAATATGAAGAGGAAACCAACCTCAAGGCTCACCTATTGGTCGATGCCAGTGGCAGCATGACATTTCAAGGAACGACGGGACGATCGAAATTTCAGTACGCCCAATATGTGGCCGCGTCGCTGGCCTATTTGATGCTCCACCAAATGGATGCGGTCGGGTTGATTCTGACGGATACGCGAATTCGTCAGATCATTCCCCCCAAGACAAGCTCCAAGCACCTGTTGCAAATCATTCTCGCTCTGGAAAACACCAAACCAGGAGGCGAAACCAGCATGGCCCCCATCTGGAACGACCTAGCCGGTCATCAGATAAAACGCCGCGGCTTGGTGTTCATCCTCTCCGATTTCTTCGATGACCTCGATCGGCTGATTCTGGCTTTGCAGCACTTTCGGCATAAACATCACGAAGTAGTTTTGTTCCAAATCCTGGCTCCCGAAGAGTTGGAGTTTCCTTACACTCGCATGACCCAGTTTCGCAACTTGGAAAATCTCGGCCATCGGTTGTTGGTCGATCCGCGTCGCTTGCGTCAAGAATATTTGAAGAATCTGGAAAACTTCCGCACGGAATTGCGCCGCCGTGCCGGCAACATGCGTATCGACTATCATTTACTCCGCACCGACGAGCCAGCCGATCGGGCGTTGGGAATCTATCTGAATCGACGACATCAAATGCGGTGAGCCGATCATGTCCTTTACCCTGCTCAACGGTTTGCTCCTGCTCGGATTGTTCGCGGTGGCCATTCCGCCGATCATTCATTTGCTCAATCGCAAACGCTTCGACATCGTCGATTGGGCAGCCATGCAGTTTCTGCAAATTTCCGAACAGACACGCCGCAAAATCTTGCTCGAAGAGTTGTTACTGATGCTGCTCCGCATGGGGCTGATCGCGCTGATGGTCTTGGCGTTGGCCGCTCCGGTGGTGACTAGTTCACTGTTCGCCAAACTGGGCACCCGCTCCAGCCGGGATGTGGTGTTAGTGTTCGATGGCTCGGACAGCATGAACTACAAACACGAAGGCAAGACGGCGGATCGTGCAGCACGCAATTGGGCCAAGCTATTTTTGCAGGAACTCGAACCTGGCGATGGGGTTGCGGTGCTTCAGGCCAAGTCGTCGCCCGTGGTGCAACTGGAGTCGCTTTCACCGGATCGAGAGAAAATCCTTTCTGCGATCGAAACACTGCCGGCTCCTCGGGGCAATGCCGACTGGCCGGCCGCGGTGCGTGCCGCCGTCGAACTGCTCAACGACAGCAAACGCCTGGAACGGGAAATTTTCATTCTCAGCGATGGCCAACGCAACGGCTGGGCTGACCCGGCTACCTTAGCTCGCTGGGCGGAATTGGGCAAAACGCTAACTACCGAAGGGCAAATCGCGCCAAGAATCTGGGTGGTCAACACCGCCTCGACTCGTCCTGCCGACGCGCTCAACTGGGCATTGTCGCCGATCACTGCTTCGCGTCCCGTAGCGGCCGTAGGGAGGCCCAAGCCGGGCAAAGAACGCATCGGCTCCGAGGTGCGTTTCAAGACGGCTATGCGGCTGACCTATCCCAGAACCGGCGAGAAACCTACCACTCCTCCGAATCGTATTCGTCTTGAAGTCGATGGCGGGCCGGCAGGAGAAATCCGTACTTTCGCGGTCCCCGGCGAAAGTGGACAGATTCCCCTCGACTTCAAGCAACGCTTCATGACCGTAGGTTCGCACCTCGTCAGTGCCTTGATCGATGACGACCCGATGCCCGGCGACAATCGGCAAGATTTCGCTCTGATCGCGTTGCCGTCGATTCCCGTGCTTCTGGTCGATGGCGATCGCGATGTCAGTGTTCGACGACGCGGCAGCGATTTTCTCAAGGCCGCTTTGGCCCCGGATGCGGACGAAGCACCCGCATTTCAGGTCAAGCAAATTTCGGTCAGTGCTTTCGAGCCGGATCTACTGACCCGGCCGTTGGACCAAGCGGGGACCGTTCCGCAAGTGTTGATCTTGTCCAATGTCGATCGCCTCTCTCCCCCTCAGGAAGCAGCCATTGAAAAATTCCTGCAAACGGGAGGAGGAGTCCTTGTCACGCTGGGAGATCGACCGAACGCCGAATTTTACAACACCAACCTGTTCCGCAACGCACAAGGTTGGCTCCCGACACGCTTGGTCGAAGCCCTGGGAGATCCCAACGACCTAGACAATGCTGCTCGACCGGTGACCGCGAGTTTCACGCACCCTGCGTTCGAGTTGTTCCGTGGCGACAACCGTAGCGATCTGGATAAAGCCTACTTCCCACGGCATTGGCGATTGGAAATCGAACCTCAGTCCCCCGCGACGGCCATTGCCCAAGTCGAATTTCAAAAGGGGAAAGAACCGTGGTTTGCCGAGCGGATTTTCGGCAAAGGGCGCGTCATCGTTTGTTCGGTGCCGCTGGATAGTTCGTGGTGCACGAATCTGGTGAACCTGTACGATTTCCCGCGATTGGCCCACGAGTTGATGTACTGGCTGGCCGGCACTCGATCGGCCGAGTTGAACTTGCTACCGAAACAGCCGATCGTTTTTCGCCCCTTGGAAGAGGAACTATTTCTGACCGCCACGACGACGCAAAAGCCTAAAAGCGATCTCGATCTTCCCTGCACGATTCGGCTGCAACCTCCCAGCGGCGAAGAGAAGGAAATCCGCGTCACCGCTTGGCCAATGCGCTACGAAGACACCCGCGAAACGGGAGTGTACAAACTGACGACTCCCAACGGACGTGTCTACTACTATGTCGTCCAACCCGACGCGGCCGAGTCGGTCCTACAACCGGCCAGCGAGAGCGAACTTGCCGCCGTAGCCAACTGGGTGCCCGGAATGATCTACGCCAATGAGATCAGCGAAGTGACCAGCGAGTTGAACCGGTCGATGGAACAACAAGAATTGTGGTGGCTATTCATGCTTGCGGTGATCGTGCTCCTGGCCAGCGAAGTGTGGTTCACACGACGCATCGCTTTGGCCAGTGGAGCAGCGGTTTCCGGTTAAGCAACCACGATAACTGCCGTTCCACGATCCCTCCTTGCCCACCGCTAGTTGAGTTTGCGTTGCAGCGGAACGGCCAATTGACGTAAGGCATCGAGCAATCGGCGAAATTGCTCGAAGTCCAACGATTGCGCCCCATCCGACAGGGCACGATCGGGATCGGGATGAATTTCGATCATCAATCCATCCGCACCGGCGGCCAATGCGGCAAGTGACATCGCGGGGACATAAGCGCGTTTACCGGTGCCGTGACTCGGATCGACGACAATCGGCAGATGCGATAACGTCTTTGCCGGGGGAATCACCGACAAATCCAAGGTATTGCGACTATGATCGGAAAAGGTCCGCACCCCGCGTTCGCACAGAATGACTTGATAGTTTCCGCCGGCCATCACATATTCCGCAGCCATCAACCATTCTTCGAGCGTGGCACTTAAGCCGCGTTTGAGCAACACCGGCTTACGCATCAGCGACACGCGACGCAATAGACTGAA
>CALEEC010000411.1 GCA_937949245.1 uncultured Gemmataceae bacterium
AGAGGTTCCGCTTCTTGGAATCGGCCGGCTGCTAACAAGGCTCCCGATAGTTCCACCAAAGCGTTTGCCACTCCGGGGTGATTGTCACCAAAGGTTTCCCGCAGAATCGCAATCGATTGCTGCAACAGCGGTTCCGCTTCAGCGGCACGGCCATCCTCGATAAGAATGCCTGCCAACTCGTTGAGGCACTCGGCATATTCATGATGTTTCTCCCCCAGCGAATTGCGGAGAATGTCGAGAGCCTGCCGCACATGCGCTTCCGCTTCGTCTAAACGATGATCGATGCGTTCTACCCAGGCCAGCACCAACAAACTGCTGGAACAGGAAGGGTGTTTCTCGCCTAGCACTCGGCGACGAATTTCCAAGGCTTCGCGAGCGAGTTTCTCGGCGTCGGCAATTCGTCCTTGAAAGCCGGTAAAGCCTGCCAGCAAGCTCAAGATATGGGCATAGGCGGGATGATCTTCTCCGACGGTTTGCTGAAGCAACTCGCGTGCTTGTCGCGTCAATTTCTCGGCTTCGCTCAGATCGCCGCGATGCCCCAGAAACGATGCGACCGTTGCCAGGGAGCCTGCATAGTAGGGATGGGTTTCTCCCAAAAGACGCCGGCGAATTTCCAAGGCTTGGCGTGCCCGAGCTTCGCCTTGACGTAATTGCCCACGCTGACCGTCTAGGCGTGCCAATAATTGCAAGCTCTCCGCCACATCGGGCTGGTCTTCCCCCAGAACTTTGCGCCGGATTTCCAGGGCACGGTTCGCTTGCATCTCGGCCTGCGTCAGTCGACCCAACGATTCCGACAATTGGGCCAAATCATGCAGGCTCTCCGCCACATCAGCCGATTCTTCCCCCAAAGCCGCCTGACGCACCGCCAAGGCCTGTTGAAACAGCGGCTCCGCTGCCGCATACTTTCCCATCTCCTCGTACAATCGCGCCAAACTGTTCAAACTTCGCGCAAAGGTCGGATGATCTTTACCAAAGGCGGCACGCTTGATCTTCAACGCACGCAAATAGGGCGATTCGGCCTGCTGATAATTCCCTAATTCCCGGTAGATCTCTCCCAGATAGTGAAAGCCCTCGGCCAGATCGGGGTGATTTTCGCCGAGTTGTTGCTCCGCTAGTTCCACTGTGTGTTGGGCCAACGGAAGTGCCTGACGAAACCGACCTTGCCGATAGAGCCGTGCGATTTCGCTCAAAGTGTCGCGGATCGGCAGTTCTGGCATAAGGCACACACCTTCTCTACAAACCTGCTGCCAACAGCATGATTTCCTGTTGATTCTAGCCGATGTTCAACCTCTGGAAAAGCGGTGCAAATGCCATTGCACCGATCCTCACATCACGATCCTAACCTCTTGGCATACTCGGACGCTACGTCCGTCGTGCGAGTCGTGTTGCACTCATCTTCCCCTCATCTATCTCACATCGAACAAGAAGAATTTCAGAACTCTGCTGCACCCAAGAATAGTCGGCATCTTCTCCTCAGGTGAAGAGTTTCTACAATTTCGGGACGAATTGCTCTATTCTCTTACTATTGCCGGAAAAGATACACTATGCAGCACCGTCATCGAGTCGTCATCACCGATTTTATCAACGATGAACTTTACCACGAACGTCAAATCTTAGGTGACATCGCCGACGTCGTAGCTCTCGATGCTCATTGCGAATCCGATCTCGTCGGACGCATCGAAACTGCTGATGCGATTATGCTTTACCACAATTTGAGTTTAACCCGATCCACTATCGAACGGCTCCAGCATTGCAAACTGATCGTTCGCTGTGGCGTCGGTTACGATAACGTCGATCACCCTTATGCCCGAGAGCGCGGAATCCCGGTAGCGAATGTCCCCGATTATGGTTCTGAAGAAGTGGCTGACTCCGCAATTGGCATGATGCTGACTCTGACTCGTGGTATTCATCAACTCAACTCTGTCTTACGCGACCGACGTGGTCCCTGGATGTACACCTCGTTCGCTCCCTTGCATCGTTTGCGTGGTCGCGTGTTCGGCATCGTTGGCCTTGGTCGCATTGGCACTGCCGCTGCCATTCGTGCCCGAGCATTGGGCATGGATGTCGTCTTCTACGACCCCTACAAACCCGATGGTTATGATAAAGCACTCGGCATTCGCCGCGCAGAAACGCTCGATGAATTATTGACACAATGTTATGTCTTGAGTTTGCATTGCCCGCTCACCCCAGAAACGAAGCATCTGATCGGTGCCGACCAAATTGCCCGCCTGCCCCGAGGAGCATTTTTGATTAACACCTCGCGCGGTGCGGTCGTCGATGTTTTGGCACTCCCCGAAGCATTGAAGACCCACTGGCTCGCCGGTGTGGGCATCGACGTTCTGGAACAGGAACCCCCTTCCGATGATCACCCGTTGCTGCTCGCTTGGCGTGATCCTCATCATCCCGCTTACGATCGTCTCATTATCAATCCCCATTCCGCATTCTATTCGGAAGAAGGCTTGATGGATATGCGGATCAAAGGCGCGCAAGCCTGCCGCAAAGTTCTGCAAAACCTTCCGTTGCGAAACCTCGTCAATGCGTGAAGGAAAGAAGGAGACTCGCACATGGCACCGTCGGAGTGGATCATCGAAGTCGGCGATGCGGATTTTCAACAACAAGTGCTCGAACGCTCGAAGGAAATCCCCGTCTTGGTGGATTTTTGGGCTCCTTGGTGTGGACCATGCAAACAATTGGCCCCGTTGCTGCATCAAATTGCTCAGGAACGCGCAG
>CALEEC010000412.1 GCA_937949245.1 uncultured Gemmataceae bacterium
TCACTCGTCCCGAAGCCGTTTCGCGAGCTGCCAGATAGGCGGCCAACTGCCGTTGCGGCATTTCCGATTCGGCCGGTGGATCGATCGGCTGATGGGCCCAAAACTCAAGGGCCATCGCGACTTCCAGATGCGATTGGAACCGGGCTTCGCGGTCCTTGGCCATCATCTTCTGCACGATTCTGCCCATCTCGGGAGGGACTTCCGGGCGAACCGCTTCCACGGGGAGGGGTTCTTTCATCTGATGCCACATCAGCTTTTGCGGTACCGAGCCATCGGGGAACGGTGGACCACCGGTCAGCAGATAGTAGAAGGTAGCTCCCAAGCTGTAAATATCGGCACGATGATCGACACCATGGCTATCGAGCGCTTGTTCGGGGGAGATGTAATCGGCCGTGCCGAGGATGTTTTTCTCGTCGTATTTCTGCGTCAGGGCATCGTTATGATCGTGGAAAAAGCGAGCCAAGCCCATGTCGAGAATTTTGATGTTGCCGGCACGATCGAGCAACAAATTCGCCGGTTTGATGTCGCGATGGATCAAACCAGCTGCTTCATAGGCATGCTGCAGCCCCAGGGCACATTGAGCGATATAGTTGGCCGCTCGGACCGGATGCAACGGACCGATTTTGCGCACCAGTTCTTCAAGGGTGATGCCTTCGACGTGTTCCATCACCAAGAAATGGGCTTTGCCATCCTGATCGACATCGTAGGCTTGGACAATATTGGGGTGATTGAGAGCGGCCACGGCACGGGCTTCGCGGTCGAACCGCTCGATCGCTCCGGGGGTGGTCACCTGATGGTCCGGCAGCATCTTGAGGGCCACCAAGCGGCGCATGCGAATGTGTTCGCACAAAAACACGCGTCCCATTCCCCCAGCACCCAGCAAATCGAGCAGACGATATTTGCCGCTGATGACAAAGCCTTTCCATTTGCCCCGCATCAACTGATTGACTTGGAAAGGAGTCAGTACCCCCGCGGCAATTAACCGATCGCCTAGCTCTTTGACGCTTGAAGGAACTACTCCCTGCGCTTCTAACGATTGCAGAAATGTTTGCAGTCGCGGCTCATCGACCAAATTACTTTTGCGGATCAATGCTATGAGGTCCTCCGGCCGATAAACTGCGGACGTAATTTGAGACATGGTACACCCTTCTCGACCACACGGGGTACGGATTTACCCCTCTGGAACGGGACCGGGGATCAAAAAAAATAGGAATGCCGATGGAGTCGTTTCGCCCCTTCATGGTTTGGCTTCGATCAAGAACTAGTTCGACTTCAACGGCTGTAATTCATATCATAATGAGAAAAGTTAGCGAGTGGCAAACCCAAAAGAAGAGAGTCCGCAGATTTTTCTTTTTCCCATCGCGATGCCGTGACCAGGCTGCGACCTTGATCGTCTCGCCTTAGTCCAAAGATCGGTACTGCTTTGGATTTCCTCTCATCTCATGATGAATGGACGATTGGCGGGAGCGGCTTGCCCAAGGAGCTGGCGCAAAGGAGAATTCTGACACTGTTTAGGCGGTTGGATCGATAGTGTCTTGGGGATTTCCAAAGAGGTGAAGCTCCACTATGCTAAGAGAGGCGTTCTTCGAGGAGATTGTGAGGCCGTTGCTCCTACCTCAGCTCTCGCCGAGCAAGTGGATATGAATAATTCCGATAAGCCCGGTGGTGATTCGGTTCCCACGCCCAAGCCCGGTAGTGTTTCGATTCCTCCCCTTAAGGCCGATGGCGATTCGGTTCCCACGCCCAAGCAAGACGGCAATTCAGTTCCCACGCCCAAGCATAACGGCGATTCAGTTCCCACGCCCCCTTCCCCGAAGACGGATGCGCGTCCGGGGCATGCTTCTTACGAAACGGCACATCCGACGAGTTTTTGGCTGTGGGTCATGTGTCTGACTGGGGTCGATTACTTCAGCACCTTGGGATACCAACCCGCGATTGCTTTTGAAAACGCCGGCATGCTCGCGCCGTTGGCCACGGTGGTGCTGGTCTTGGTGACGCTGTTCGGCGCTTTGCCGGTCTACTCGTATGTGGCCGGCAAATCGTTTGAAGGGCAAGGCTCCATCGGCATGTTGGCCCGCTTAGTCTCCGGTTGGCCCGGGAAAATTTTGATTCTGACACTGCTGGGATTCGCTGCCACCGATTTTGTCATCACCAAGACCCTGTCGGCGGCCGATGCGGCCGAACACATGATTCAGAACCCGCGTTGGCCCTTGGCCCCGCATCAAGAAGCCATCCCGGCAGGGATTTCGCCGGAACAACTCAAACAGATCACCGAAGCACGCCACGAAAGCGAGGACCGCCAACGCCTGATCGTGACCTTTATCCTGTTGATCATATTGGGGGCCATGTTCTTGCGCGGGTTTACCGAAGTGATCGGCCTGGCTGTGGTGATTGCCTCGGTGTTTCTGCTGCTGAATCTGATTGTCGTCGGCAATAGTCTGCTCTACTTGCTGCACCGTCCCGACTTGGTGGAATTGTGGCTGCAACGACTGCACACCGGAGACTGGCACATCGATCGCCAAGAATGGCACGTTTCGGATACCAGTTGGTGGACGATCCTTGCCCTGAGTCTGTTGGTTTTTCCCAAGTTGGCGTTGGGATTGAGCGGTTTTGAAACCGGGGTCGCGGTGATGCCGTTGATCCGCGGATACCCAGGAGATACTCTCAACAACCCCCTCGGAAGAATCCGCAATACGCAGAAATTGCTGTTGACTGCCGCGCTGATCATGTCGTGTTTTCTGCTGACCTCGTCGTTGGTGGTTTGCACGTTGATTCCTCCCGATGCGTTCGTGCGTGCCGATACCGACGATCCGTTGAAAAAATACGCCAAAGATCGTGCGCTGGCCTATTTGGCCCACGGCGATGGACCGCATCGTATCCTCTGGAGTGGCGAAACTTTAGGGACGCTCTACGACCTGAGTACCGTCGTCATCCTCTGGTTTGCCGGTGCCAGCGCCATGGCTGGTTTGCTCAACTTGGTGCCGCGCTATCTGCCCCGTTACGGGATGGCTCCTGAATGGGCACGAGCGGTTCGCCCGTTGGTGATGCTGTTCACCGGAGTCAATCTGTTGGTCACCTGGATCTTCGATGCCAGCGTCAGTGCTCAAGGGGGAGCTTACGCCACGGGGGTGCTCGTGTTGATCACCAGTGCCTGCATTGCCACGGTGATCGAGAAATACCGCGAACGCGAAGGGGCGTGGTATCGTCGATTTTCGCCTCGGTATACGTTGATCTTGTTGGTCTTCATTTACACCACGATTG
>CALEEC010000413.1 GCA_937949245.1 uncultured Gemmataceae bacterium
GGACCTAGGCGAGCCGGGCCCGCCCCTGCGGAAGAAGCGGTCGTGCCGGCCGGGGCGTCCGACGACGGAGCGGCCACCGAGGCGTCGGCAGGAGCTGAGGCTGAGGACGGAGCCGAGGACGGATTCGGTTTCTCTTCTGCATGCATGGCTTCTGTCTCAAGGTGGAACGCGATCGCTTGTCTGAAGAGCAAACTAGCAAAAGCCGGCAACTTTCGCAACCTTCGCGCAATTTCGGGAAGAAAAAGTGTCATTTTGGTGAAGACATCCCTTACAATCGGTCAGAACAGAATCTTTAGCCACTCGAGGGACTACCAATGCGTATGCTACTAAGCGTTTCGCTGTTGACCTGGTTGGTTGGCAGTTCGCCGGCTTGGGCCTACATCGAAGTGCCCCACTCGTTGGGCCGATGTGTCCATGAATCGACAAACATCGTGTTGGTAGAACTCGTTCGCGTCAACAAGGAAAAAAACCTGCTGATCTACAAGAAAGTTGCGGACATCAAAGGGAAATTTCCCGATCAGTTGAAGCACAACATCGGCCAGAAAGGTTTTCATCCGCGGGAATGGCAAACGGTGATGGCCTGGGCGGAGGTCGGTAAGCGTGCCGTCTTCATGTGCAACGGCGACGCTTCGGAAACCTGTATCGGCCATTACTGGTATCAATGCTACCGCGAAGGCGAATGGTGGGGGATGTCGCATGGCGAGCCGTTCTTGCTGCGAACCTTTGTGGGCGATCCCGACAAATTGGCCGACCTGATCACGCGGATGCTCAAAGGGGAAGAAGTTATCGTCCCCTGTTACGCCGATGGCAACAAAGATCTGCTGCACCAACGTAAAGGCAAACTGCAACGTATGCGTGCGAGCTTGAAGAAGCTCGACTACAACCCCAAACGCGACTTCGTCGGTTGGGGAGGCGATGGCGAAGAAATCGAATTCAAAACCATCGAATTGCTGTCGGCTAGTGCCAAAGGTTGGAAGTTCCTTCCGGCAAGCATGCTTCCCAAAGATAGCGGCGAAGCCTGGACGCAAGCAGCCTTCAACGATTCCACCTGGCGTGTGGGGGCCGCTCCGATCGGTTATGGCGAAGAAGAGATCGCCCGACGTAAAGGCACGCTCATCGGCGAAAAGGGAGAAGATTTCGTCTTCCGCCGCTGGGTCGATGTCCCCCACGAGTTGCTGACGCAGAAAAACGCCAGCTTTCGTTTGTCGATCGCCAGCGACGACAACGCGAAAGTCTACCTCAACGGCCTCCTGGTCGACGCGGACCCGGAAGACGACCACGAATTCGCCTACTGGAACCGCGAAATTGAACTTCCGCTCAAAAGTCTGAAGCCCGGTCTGAACCTGATCGCTGCTCGTGTGAAAAACAAATCCGGCAGTTCTGATCTGTATTTCGACGCGGAATTGAGCGTGAATATCCCGATCGTCAAGAAGCCGGCCAAGCCAGTAGCCTCGGGCAATCCCGCGTCCCCTTTGCCCGGCACCTCGGCCCCGTCGACTGTAACGCGACCCGCCGACGAACCGCGCGATCCCCACGCGATGAAGGTGGACCCACAGACCAAGACCATCGAGATTCAATGCGTCGTGGCTCCGCGGAAATTGCCGAACTTGGACCAAGTCTATCCGATCGAAGTCATCGCCACTTGGCCCGCTCCACGAGCGCAGAAAGCGCATGAAACCATCGTCACTTTCAAGGGGATCAAGCCCTCCGATGTGCATCAAGCCTTGCTGGGATTGGGACTGAAGCCGGGTAAACCTGCGTTGGGCGAAAATACGCAAGCTCAGGGGCCAGAAGTGAAAATCTTCCTGGAAGTGACCAAAGCCGGCAAAACCCAGCGTCTGCCCATCGAGCAATGCCTAATGCAAAAAAACGGCCAGCCGATGATTGCGCTGAAATGGCACTTCACCGGCTCGGCTATGAAACAGCCCGACCCCGAGAAGGACGAAACCGTCTTGGGAGCCGATCTCACCGGCACGCTGATTTCCATCTTCCCAGTGACCGACTCGACGTTGTTCCAAAGTCATCTAACGATGAAAGACGAGCCGAAGTATCGCTTGGAAACCAACAAAGCCGTCCTGCCAGCCGAGGGGGAAAAGGTGAAATTGATCATTGTCGTGCCGTGACCGCCGTGTGCCGGTGTCGCTCTGCGGATGGGGGGCGAGATGGTTGCGCTCCGGGTTGCGGCGGATCGTGCGTGGCCGAGGTTCGCCCTGGCCCACGGCGGATCGTCGGCACCGGCCCGTACAACCACGGTGAGCCGGCATCGCGTCGGCCACGCCCCGCGTATCGTTCGTAGAGCGTCGGCTCGGCGTGACGGCTACTGATGCTTCGCTCGATTTGGCCCTATGCACCCATCGCGGAAGATTCGCTAGAATGGCCCGCGATGGGTCGATGTTTTCCGCAAGTCTTCACAAGGACACAAGGAGCCATCCGATGAACGCTGGGCGTAGTGGCGTAGCGGTAGCGGCTTTGCTGGTGGGGATGCTTGGGTTCCCCACGTCGTTGCACGGGGGCAAACTCGTCTTGGTCGCGGGAGGAGGCTCAGGAGGTGAAGGAAGCAGCGCGACGGAGTTGCGCTTGATCGAGCCGTTCGGCTTTGAGATTGACCCACAAGGGAACTTCTGGATCGTCGAACTTTCTGGCGGTCGCGTTTGGAAGATCGATGCTAAGACCAAACGGAGCCAATTGGTCAGCGGAGCGACCAAAGAGAAAGGCTTCGCCGGTGACAACGGTCCCGCAGTCGCAGGGCGGTTCAATGGCATGCACAATCTGGCCATCGCGCCGAATGGAGATGTGTATCTGGCCGACACTTGGAATCACCGCGTGCGGAAGATCGACGCGAAGACCGGCCAACTGTCGACCATCGCGGGAACCGGCGAGAAGGGCTATTCGGGAGACGGTGGTCCTGCGACGCAGGCGAAGTTAAGCGGTGTCTACTGCGTGGCGTTGGCTCCCAAAGGCGATCGGCTTTACATCGCGGATCTAAACAACAAACGGGTGCGGTTGATCCGCTTGGATACGGGGATCATCACCACGGTCGCGGGCAACGGTAAGAAGGGCGTGCCTGAAGATGGGGCGATAGCGACCGATGCGCCGTTGGTCGATCCGCGGGCCGTGGCCGTCGATTCGCAGGACAACCTCTACATCCTCGAACGGGATGGAAACGCGTTACGCGTGGTCGATCGTGCGGGGAAGATTCGCACCGTGGTCGGCACTGGCCAGGCGGGGTACAAGGGCGACAACGGCCCCGGCCGCTTGGCCACTTTGAAGTGGCCGAAGCATTTGTGCATCGATCGTCAAGATAACGTGGTGATTGCTGACGCCGAGAATCATGTCATTCGCAAATATCTGCCGCGCGAAGACAAGATTGTTCGGGTCGCAGGAACGGGCAAACGCGGTAACGGCGGTCTGGGCGGCCCCGCGGATCAAGCCGAACTGGCTCGCCCGCACGGCGTGTTCGTCGATCGCGACAATGCTTTGTGGATCGTCGATAGTTACAATGATCGTATCGTCAGAATCGAACCAGACGAGAACTAAGCCGACGTTGTCACGACAGGAAATTGATCCGTTGGTGATGGTTTGCCTCCCAAAACCCGGGAAAGCTCTCCTGGAAACGGCAAATTTGAGAAAGCCGCCCTGAAAACGGCAAACCTGGGAATGCCGCCTCTGAACCGGCGAATCCGGGAATGCCACCCTGGAATCGGTTGGGCATCGGCTTGGGGAGGACGACAATACGGGAACTGACGGGAATGCCCTGGTAAGATCTTTCTGCATCGTCGGCGATGGAAATTCTCCGAGCTACACGGTGGCCCGGCAACCAAGGAGTCCACGATGGACAAACCCTCTTCGAGCGAGTCATATACCGCATCCGATTTAGAAGTGAAAGATGCCCAACTGATCTTCTCGGCGGTATGGGCGGATCTGTTGGAAAAGCATGGTCGAGATAACCTGCGTTTCCCGCGGGAGTTTATCTGGCTGGGGGGGGCTCCGGGAGCGGGGAAAGGGACCAACACGCCGTTCATCGCCGAGACACGCGGCATCACTGCTCCGCCGATCATCATCAGTTCGTTGCTGACGACCCCTCAAGCCATCGAATTGAAAAACGCCGGTAAAATGGTCGGGGATCGCGAAGTCATCAGCCTGCTGTTCAATGAATTGCTCCTACCACAGTATCACGATGGCGTGATTATCGATGGCTTCCCCCGCACCACGGTACAAGTAGAGTGCTTGAAGCTGTTCTATCATGAGATGATGGCCCTGCACGATGCTTACCGTGCGACACCGTTGAGCAAGTATTTCCGTAAGCCGATGTTTCGCATTGCCTTGCTATTTGTCAGCGAAGAGGTGAGCGTGTTGCGGCAATTGAAACGCGGCCGCGAAATTCAAGAGCACAATCGGCAGGTACGCGAAACGGGCATCGGCAAACTACTGGAAGAACGCGTCACCGACCTCGACCCCGACTTATGCCGCAAGCGTTACAAGACGTTCAAAGACACTACGTTTGAAGCTCTGCAATCGCTGCGGAAGATCTTTCACTTCCATTTCATCGATGCCGAAGGCGAGCTGCACGAAGTCCAACAGAACATTTTGAAAGAATTCACTT
The DNA here is from genome assembly GCA_937949245.1 of uncultured Gemmataceae bacterium. Classification (GTDB taxonomy): domain Bacteria; phylum Planctomycetota; class Planctomycetia; order Gemmatales; family Gemmataceae; genus CALEEC01. The sequence continues at coordinate 4,604 of CALEEC010000413.1, forward strand.
ATCAGAGTTCGTTGGAACTCAGCAGTGAAGTCTTCGATCTGATTCGGAACATTCCGATTGCCAGCCAATTGACCGTCCACGCTCGGCAAGAATTGGTCGGCCGGTTGGAAGATTACGAAGACCATCACCGCCCGCTGTTTCAGAAGG
>CALEEC010000414.1 GCA_937949245.1 uncultured Gemmataceae bacterium
GGCGTGCGACGCCGACTCGACAACAGTTGGGATCATTGGATCGACCCGCAACGGCGCTTGGGCTACATTCGTTTGGGACCGATCGAACATAGTACCCCCGAACAGATGAGTCAGGCGATCCAATCGCTGCGTGCCGGCAACCTCCGCGGGGTGATTCTCGATCTGCGCTGGTGTCCGGGGGGGTATCTCGATGAGGCCATCGAAGTGACGCGGATGTTCCTGCATCAGGGGATCATTGCCCGCACGCAGTATCGTCAAGCGCAACGGGGTTCGAGCGTTTTTCAGGCCGACACGGTTCTCGACGAGCATCGGGCATTGCGCTGCCCGTTGGTCGTGCTGATTAATGGCGAAACCTCGGGCGGAGGCGAACTGATTGCCGCGGCTTTGCAGGACAACCAGCGTGCTTTCCTGGTGGGGCAACGCACCTTAGGGAAGGCATCGATCCAATGGATGATGCCTTTGGATGTATACGGCTTTTCGTTCAAGTTGTCGCGGGGCCAATTTCTGCGTCCTAGTGGGGCCAATCTTCAGCGGTATCCTGATAGTCTTCCCAGTGACGATTGGGGGGTTCGTCCGTCTGTAGGGGGCGAAGTCTTTACCTCGCGCTCGCTCAGTCAGCGTATCAAGGAACTGAACACGTTGCATGTTCTGCGTCCTGCTTCCAGTCGCGAGGCGTTGCTTTCGGACGATCCCGATTTCGACCCGCAACGGAGCAAAGCTCTGCGTCAACTGCGTCAGATGGTGGACGGGGCGAAATAAGGCCAGCGACATTCCCGGCGAACCGGCACGTCCGTCCCCGGAGGATTGGAATACCCGACGACTCGCGTCGTCGGCTCCATTTGGAATCACCCGACGACTCGCGTCGTCGGCTCCTGAGAGATTGCGCGCACGACGTCAGACGTGAGTCGCCGGAGGGGAAGAACCACTCGGAGGCGTTCCCGCCGATCGCAGGTGCAGCCGCACGAGATTCAATGCGAGTTTGGCCGTGCGCGATTGCACTTCGGTACGCGTGCCTTGCCACGAGTACGCTTGCACCTTCGTTCCGCCGTCCCAAGCTAAGGCAACGAACACCTGGCCAACCGGCTTCGTCTCGGAACCGCCGCTTGGTCCCGCAATGCCGACTGTACTGACGGCCAAATCGCTAGCGAATCGATTCCGACACCCGATGGCCATGGCTTCGGCCACTTGCGGACTGACCGCCCCATGCTCGGCAATCAAGCGCTCCGACACCCCCAGTAGGTCGGTCTTTACGCGATTGTCGTAAGCGATGATCCCGCCGAGAAACCAAGCACTGATCCCAGGGACTTGGGCGAGTCGGTGAGCGACCAAACCAGCGGTCACCCCCTCAGCCACGGCCAAGGTACGCCGTTGGTCGTGCAGTTGAGCCGCGACGACGTGCTGGAGTTCCTCGGCATCGGTGCCGTAGACCAGTTCGCCGAGTCGTTCTCGGATGGTCGCTTCGACGGGAGCGATTTGTTGCTGCACCGCGGCCAAGTCCGGCCCTCGGGCGAGAATGCGCAGCGCGATGGTGCCGTCGGCCACCGTGATGCCCACCTCCGGGACGTGACCTCGCTGGGTCAGATCGAGAACCTTGGCTTCGACGGCCGATTCGCCGGTGCCAAAGGTGTTGATTTTCCGCTCGATGAAGACTCCGCCGGCAATGCCGAGTTGCAGCAAACGGGGGCGTACCTGTTGCTCAAACATGACGTGCATTTCCGAGGGCACCCCTGGCATACAAGCAAACAGCGTGTTGCCCCATTTCATCCAGATGCCCGGAGCCGTGCCACACGCGTTGTACAACGGCTCGGCTCCACGGGGAAATTGGGCTTGCACGCGATTGCGTTCCGGCATAACGCGTCCTCGGCGAGCGAACATTTGCCGAATGTGTTCGAGCGATGGTGGATCTTCCCAAAGCTCGACTCCCGCGGCACGCGCTAACGCTTCGCGGGTCAGATCGTCTTGCGTTGGTCCTAAGCCGCCGGTGGTCAATACCAGTTGCGCTCGTTGGGCCGCGATGCGAAACGCCGAGACGTTGTCCTCGAAATCGTCGGCGACGGTGGTGTGAAAACCGACAGGAATGCCGATGGCTGCCAATTGTCGGCTGAGCCATTGGCTGTTGGTGTCGAGATTCTGTCCGCTGGTAATTTCGCTTCCGATGGAGATGATTTCGGCTTTCATAAGAGACTCAATCGGGAAACATAGGATCGAACCGAAACTCGGATGCGATCCAACGGTGGTATAGATGGCTGCTGGGATTGTAGTCGTCTCAGGCAATCCGGCGATCGAGGAAGAGAGGATTCTTCCGCAACTCCGGGAGCAGACGAATTAAGTCCCCTTGCGACGTTGCGCCGCGACAAATCCGTAGTAGTTCTGCAACAAAACGTCGATGGGAACGCGACCATGCAAAGGCACCGGATGTTCGGCATTGCCCCAATGATACACTTGGAAGCGAACTTCGTGGTCGAACCATTCCAATGGTGTCATGAGAGTGACCCAGTGCGAGGCACAGGTGAAAATCTGACGCCATCGGGGCCGCAGTTGGGGGGGATCTGCTTTCACCAAATACGAATCGATCAGCAGGCAAACATGGTGATCTTGCCGTTTCCAGGCGTCTGCAAGGTGTAGGTTGTCCAGCGAAGCATTAAAGTAGATGCGAGCGGCTTCGCGAACTTGCCGATACCCCGCCAAACGAAACCAACGAGCGATTTCCGCAGGCAAAGTGATCCCTGGAAATTCGCGTTGGGAAGAATCGTAACGCAGCCAGCGATTTTCGGAATCGCGTAGGCTAGCTAGGCCAATCCAATCGCAGGCCGAGAGGTGGGAGAGCGGCTTAGCGTGACGACAAGCGAAACTCGGCTCGATGACCAGATCGCCCAGTTCGGCATAACCACGATGAAAGAGATCTTCAATCAGTTGGCCATAGCGTGCCGGTTCATCGCGGGCGATGGCAAACAGAAAAGCGGCCGGCCCACACAAGCACGAACTACCTTGATGGATTCGGCTCGGAGTCTGTTGACGCTCTTCGACTTCGAGGCGAATTTGTTCCCAAGACCAATGCGGGAAAGCAGTCATCGCGGTTTACCTGCATCAATGCCAGTCCCACCACGGCGGGCTGACGCCCGCCGCTCTGTGAGCGATTGCACTTGGCTTTTGCTGAGCGGGAGGCGTCAGCTCCCCGTGTGTTCCAACGTGAAAAATGCATGCCTCAGGCAGCAGCAAACCTCCTACGCCCCATCAGCGATCCTCTTCGCCAATTAGGGTGCCGTTTTGCAAAAATCGATTGTAGCTCGCATTCCAACTGTGCCGATAGTGGCGATGCTGCGATTTCGATCGATGATTTCCGTGTTGGCCGATGCCGGCAATGCGGACCCTCGCCATGTGACTTACGAGGTGGGCATGAGCGTTCAGCCAATCTATTACGGAACCTTGGCGTTGGTGCTCCTGTGGGGGAATTTCGCCGTGGGGCAGAATCCCCCGCCCGCAATCGGTTTTCCCGGCCTTCCGGCAGACCTCCTCGGGGCACCGAAAATCGATGCGTCGTTGGCACCGGAAATTCCCAAAACCAAAATCGGCGAAAAAACGCTCTTGGAAGACGACTCGAATCCTCCGCAGATAACCACCGCCTTGGATCGCATCCATCATTCCCCGGCCGGTCCCTGGGCGTATCACCGAATTCCCGATTGTTGCCCCACTGGGGATGATGGACCGATCGGGACGCATTTGTGGTTCCGTACCGGTGTCAGCATTGTCCGCGGCGGAGAATTGGCGGATCGACTCAAAGCCGGTTGGGATGCGGGCATCGGTGGTCGTAGTTTGTTCTTCAATCCAGCTGGGGATGCCGCTTGGGCGATGGAATTCCACATCATCTACACTCACAACTACGTCAAAAATGGGCTGCCACCGGTCCTCTTCGACAACAACCTCTTCGAGATCCGGGGCTTGACGCGTACCTACTTTGGCTTGGGCTTCGGCCGCGATTGGTGGTTTTATGGTCCCGGGGCCGTCGGCATGATCCGCGACAAAAACTGGCACTTCGGCGTCGATCATGGCATTCGCCTGGGTTCTAGCCATGTGGACCTGAACTTGGCAGCCAATGAATCCGTCCACGAACGATCACAAGCACTGATGGGATCGTACTACCTGGGGTGTCATGCCAGTGTCGATGTGCCGATGGGCGGATGGACCTGGACCACCGGCTTTCGCTTCGAGGCTTCCTACACCTGGATGAACCCGATCGCCGGCATCGATAACAATTTGTTCGACTACCGCTTCTTGTTCCAAACCGGAGTGCAATTCTAGCCGATAGATCGAAGGCAGATGTCCAAGCTATGTCTTTGCCTCACGAGGAAAAAACTCCTTCGGTCCATTGCGCTTTTCGAGTCCGGGTATCGGAACATCGAAATTATATGACCACGGCTTTGGGTCGAATCAATTGCAGTTGATTCGACTCAAAGCTGTTGGAGGGATCTTCACTTTCTTGCACTGTTTTCTTCTCCCCAATGAGCAATTTCTGGACTAAGCTAAAGTCGTACTAGGCATTTTTCCTCAATAATCGGGGAGGGGAAGTTATGAAATTCTCCTGGTGGTTTCCGTGGAGCCTGTCGCTGCTGGCTCTCGGCGTGGTGCTGGGGTTCGCACTGGACGCACTAGCCGCATCGTCCACGTTGAGCGGGGGGGTGCTGTTGGCCGATGGCTGGCGCGTCTACTGGCAAAACTTCCAAGCGTATTGGACTCGCGATTTCATCCGACAAGGCGGCTTGCCGCTGATGGTCCTCGCTCTGGGAGCCTTGGCGATCTTCATCATCACGCGTGGTAAATGGCAGAAGTAAGTCGATCGATCCCGTCTCCTTGTTCCACCCGTTGATCGGCTTCGACCGAACATTGGTGTCTTTCCCCCGTGGAGCGTTTGCAACATGTCGCTGAGTCGTCGTTCTACAGAGTGGGAAGTCAATGCCATTCCCGAGGCTCCCACTTCGCCGGAAACTCTGCAGGAAGCAGGGCTTTCGCCGGGTTTCATGAATGATATGCTGCTGAAGATCATCTACATTCGCGGTGGCTTGATCGGACGGGATCTGGCGCAATTACTGTGTCTGCCATTTAAGGTGATCCGCGATTCGTTGAAGTTTCTGAAAGACGAAAAGTGCCTGCAAGTCGATGGCGGGGAATTGGTCGGCGAAGTGAGTTACAAATTCTCGCTCACCGACCTGGGCCGACACCGTGCCCAAGAGGCGATGGAACAATGTGCCTACGTCGGCCCGGCCCCGGTTCCCATTGAGGACTATGTCGAGCAAACCTATCGGCAAGCCGTGACGGGAATCCGCTGCACTCCCGAGATGCTCCGTCAACCGTTTAGCCATCTGGTGTTACGCGAAGAGTTGTTCAACGCCATCGGCCCGGCGATCATCTCGGGCAAATCGGTGTTCATTTATGGCCCGCCGGGCAATGGCAAAACCGCCATTGCCCGAGCGATCGGCGATTTCATGAACAACATCGGCGGTTCGATCTTCGTACCGTATGCCTTCATCGCCGATGGCAATATTATCACCGTGTTCGACCCCTCGTTGCATCAAGTCGATGACCAAAATGCCGAATGGGGGGACGACGCTGATGCCACTGTCCGCAATCTCTTATCCACGGGGAACATGGATGCTCGTTGGGTGCGGATTCGTCGGCCGGTGATCGTTACCGGGGGCGAACTCAACCTCGATATGCTCGACCTCCGCTACAATGCCGAGGCCAAATTCTATCAGGCACCGATTCATTTCAAAGCCAACGGCGGCGTGTTCCTGATCGACGACTTCGGTCGGCAATTGGTGAGTCCGAAAGAATTGCTCAACCGCTGGATCTTGCCGTTGGAAGATCGGCACGACTTCCTGACGGTGGCATCAGGGAAAAAATTCCAAGTGCCGTTCGAGCAACTGATTATTTTCTCGACCAACCTCGACCCGAAAGATCTCGTCGATGATGCGTTCTTACGGCGGATTCGTCACAAAGTGCAGATCCACGCTCCGACGCGCGATGTTTACGAAAAGATCTTCGCCGCGGTCTGCAAACGCTTGGGGATGAACTACTGCGAGGAGGCGGTCGAATACCTCTACGAACGTTACTACACGCGAGGTCGCTCTCCGCGAGCAAGCGATTGTCGCGATTTACTGGAGATCGTCCAGTCGATTTGCCGATACAGGAATCAACCTGTCCATTTAACTCGGGATCTGATCATCGAAGCGTCGGCGAGTTTCATCGCGGAATTCAACTGATCCTTCTTCTAGGCTCCTCACCGAATGGCAGCGGAACCGCCGACCCAAGATGCCGACCCATCGGGGGTGGAGCCATGTCGTTGCGTTGGTGTTCAATCGTCGTACTCGGTCTGGTAGCCAGCCTAGTTGGTTGTGGCCGAACCGCACGAGATGGTAATCTGATGCCGGGACCAGGAATGTTCGGCAAACACGACCCGCGCAAAGAGTTGCTCAAATCGACGACCAAAGACGAACTGGCGTTCCTGCCCGAGAAGAACGAAAAAAACGGCAAGCCGTCGCCGAACTTCCTCGCGACGTTGGGCGATATGCGGATGGCCCTGGCCGCCATGCCGGATAAACCCGAACAAGAACGCCAAGCCCTCCTGACCAACGCACGCAAATGTTACGTTCAGGCGCTGGAAGACGATCCGGAATGCCTGGGGGCGTTGCTCGGTATGGCCCGGCTTATGACGCGGATCGAAGACAAGGAACGTGCCGGCGAATACTATCGCAAAGCAACCGAAGCGCATCCCAAAGATCCCCGCACTTGGTACGAGTTAGCCATGCACCAGTCGCGATTGCAAGATCATGCGGCGGCGCTGGAGTCTTTGACCAAAGCAGTGCAACTCGAACCGGAAAACAACACCTATCGACGGATGGCCGGTTTCACGCTCATCCGAATGGGCCGCATCGAAGAAGGCTATCAAGCCTTGCTGCACGGCTCGAAAGAGGTCGATGCCCGCTACAATCTGGCACGCATGCTGTACCAGTTGAGACAAGACGATGCCTGCCGCCAACAGCTAGCAATGGTCCTACAATTGGATCCGCAGTATGAGCCAGCCGCGGCATTGCTCGCCGAGTTGAACGGTACACCTGCCGCTTTGCCGAATTTGTCTCCGTCGCAATCGGCCCTGCAAGCACCAGCGATCCAGCCTGTCGGCTATCAGACCACGGTAGCCTATCCTTCGACGGGGCAGCCGTATCCTTCTACGGAGCAACCGCTTCCTGCTGCCGGGGTTCCCTCATCTTCGGCCGGGCAACCGTACTCTCCCACCAGCATGCCGCATCCTTCAGCCGGGCTGCCACCGGGGAACGGCGAGGCTTCATCTCGTCTGCTTGGGGAGAGTGGCTCCCTCCCGCCGAATCAGACGAATACGTTGCCCTCTCCCGCCCCTGAGCGACTTCCGATGGATATTTTAACCAATCGCGCGAATGGCCCCGCTCCGGTACTGATCGACAACGCCCTCTCGCCGTTGCCGTGAGCGATGTCCCCGCTTTTGGGTGGAAAACTCACCTCTCTTCTCCTCATTAGCCGTCGAAGCTTGCGTTACTGGGGGGGGAGGAAACCGCTCGGGATCATCGTTTATCGCGAACGAGCGGGTTCCTCGTGGCTAACTCGGTTTTGAACAGGCGAGGCATGTCCTATCTCAGCAACGAGGATGCATGCGTGCATCGGAACCACCCATCGGGCCGAGATCAGGAG
>CALEEC010000415.1 GCA_937949245.1 uncultured Gemmataceae bacterium
CCCGACCACGACACCGACGAACAAGAGAATCAGCACCAAGAATTTCTCGAAACTGATGTCGCTCCCTGAACCGCCCCCCAGGGTGAACAAACTGTCTTTCAAAGCGCCGGTAGAGGGGTCGAAAAGGAGGGTGCGGGTCGCATCGGGGATACGAGCGACGATGCCTGTCATGATGATCAAGCTAATGCCGTTGCCGATGCCGTATTCGTCGATCTGTTCGCCGATCCACATCAAGAAGATGGTCCCCGCCGTCATGGTCAGAATGGCGGAGAAAGCGTAGAAATAGTAGTAACCACCTTCGTTGTAGGGAGATACGGCAAGGTTCATGCCTCCCGCTTCCCCTGGTTTCATCAGGTGCTGAACGAGGAAGAAGGCTTGAATCAGACAGATCGGCACCGTGGCCAAGCGGGTATATTCATTGATTTTCTTCTGGCCATTGGGTTCCTTCTTCAACTGTTCCAACGGTGGATAGACGCTAGCGAGTAGCTGGAAGATGATCGATGCCGAGATGTACGGCATGATCCCCAACGCGAAGATACAGGCGTTGCTTAGGTTACCGCCACTGAACATCGAGACGAACGCTAGCGCCTGGCCCAAGATGCCTTGCTGAGCGTTAGCCATCGCCTCGGCCATCTTTTCTTGATCGATGACCGGCAAGGGGATGTGATAGCCAATGCGGTAGATCACAAGGAACAGCAACGTGATGAGAATCTTTCGGCGTAACTCCGGTATGCGCAGAAAGATAATCGAGAGCGTATTCAGCACGACGGCATCCCCTTGCGAACGGTCTGCTTCCTGACACCAGCGATCGACAAACCCATAGTGGAACGCACATGCCCGGGTAGATCAAGTCGAATCTCCCCGGACGGAGGCGTTTGGTGAGCCCGATTTACTTCTTCGCCTTGGGCGGGCGTGGTTTCATTTTGTTACGCACGGGTTTCTTGGGGGGAGGAATCTGTTCAAAGGTGCCTCCCTTGGCCTCGATTTTGGCTTTGGCGCTAGCGGAAATGTGGTGCACCCGCACCTTCAATTTCTTGGTTACTTCGCCTTCGCCCAAAATCTTGATGCCGTCGAACACGCCGTTGGCCAGCCCTTTCTGGCGCAGCGACTGCGGATCCACCGTATCCCCCTCGGCAAACAAGCGATCGAGGTCGCCGACGTTGATGGCCACAATGGTGCGGCGGAAAGCAGCATTGCTGAAACCACGTTTGGGGATACGGCGATAGTGAGGCGTTTGGCCCCCTTCAAACAGGGCGCCAGGCAGGTTCGCGCCTGCCGAACTGTACTGGCCTTTGTGGCCGCGGCCTGCTGTTTTGCCGTGCCCGGAACCAATGCCCCGGCCGACCCGCTTCTTTTTCTTGCGTTTGTGCACGCCTACCGAGACCTGCGTTAGGTTCATAGTTCCACTCCTCGCAGACGCGCCACCTCCTCGCGGGTCCGCAGTTGCTGCAAGCCGCGAATCGTCGCTTTGACCAAGTTGATCGGATTGGTGCTGCCGTGAACCTTGGTGAGGATGTTCTGAATCCCCGCCGCTTGGAGGACTTCACGGACTCCCGGTCCCGCTTTCACCCCGGTTCCCGGCCCGGCCGGAACCAGAATGACTTTGCTGGCACCATAGCGGCCAATCACCCGATGCGGAATCGTTTGCCCCCGCAACGAGATTTTCTTCGAGCGTTTGATGGTTTCTTGACCGTCTTTGAGGGCCTTTTCGACGGCGGGGGGCACTTCATTGGCTTTGCCGTAACCACAGGCGACCTTGCCGTTGCGATCGCCTACGACCACCAACGCATTGAAACTGAACCGACGCCCCCCCTTGACCACGGCAGCACAACGGCGGATTTTCACGACGAAATCGGCCAATTGGCTTTCCTGTTGCCGAGGTTCTCCACGTTCTTTCGCCATAATGCAACTGCTCCGTGGACAATGCCTTAGAATTCAAGCCCAGCAGCGCGAGCAGCATCAGCCAGCGCCTTGATACGACCATGATAGCGATAGTGCCCGCGATCGAAAGCCACTTTGGTGATGCCTTTCGCTTTGGCATGTTCGGCCAAGGCGGCTCCAACGATCTTGGCCGCCGCGACGTTGCCACCATAGTGGTCCTTCAGTTGATCTGCGATGGCTTTCTGCGTGGTATTGGCCGCAGCAAGCGTGACGCCGTTCAGATCGTCGATCAACTGGGCGTAAATATGCTTGGAACTGCGAAACACCGTCAAACGCGGCCGTTCGACCGTACCACGCACCTTTTTGCGCACATGCAAGCGTCGCCGTAATTGACGCTGATGCTTTGCTTTCTGTTGGTCCATGTCTTTGCTCCTCCGTCAGATCCCTATGCGGCGCATTAGCTGGCAAAGGTCTTGCCTTCCTTCTGACGGACTTTCTCGCCTTCGTAACGAACGCCCTTGCCTTTGTACGGTTCCGGTTTCTTCGCAGCGCGGATTTCGGCCGCAAATTGACCGACCTTTTGTTTGTCACTGCCGCGAACGACGATTGTCGTCGGTTCCGGGACGGCCACCGTCACTCCTTCGGGAGGAGTCAATTTCACGGGATCAGCAAAGCCCAGGGACATAACGACCGAAGGGCCTTCCATGCGGGCTTGATAGCCAATGCCTTCAATCTTCAGTCGCTTTTCATAGCCTTTGGTGACGCCGATCACCATGTTGTTGATCAACGTGCGGGTCAGCCCGTGCAACGACTTCGACAGTCGCTCGTCATTGGGACGAGAAACTTGAATGGCTTTGCCGCCGTCGATCAGTTCGACCTTCATTAGCGGATGCGGCTTGAATTCGAGTTTGTTCTTGCCACCTTCGACGAAGACGACCCCGTTGTTAATTTGGACTTTCACACCAGCCGGGATCGCCACGGGTTGTTTGCCAATACGCGACATCGGAATTTCTCACCTCTGAAATGCGGTATCCGCAGAATCCCGGTTGCCCAGACTGCGTCCACGTAACGACGAATTACCACACATAGCAAAGCACTTCACCGCCCAAGCCTTTTTTGCGGGCTTGGCGATCGCTCATCACACCTTGGCTGGTACTGACGACTGAAATCCCCAGTCCATCAAGGACTTTGGTCAATTCGGCCTTTCCGCGATAAATGCGTCGGCCCGGTTTGCTGACCCGCGAAATGTGCCGAATCACTTTCTCGCCTTCGGGGCCGTACTTCAGGTACACACGCAAGACCGCTTTAGGCTCGCTGAGCGAAGCGCCAGGTTCAAAGACTTCGCGCCCCTCAGGATCGGTGACATAACGGCCGACTTGGTGTTCGAGGATAAAGCCCTCATCTTTCAGCACTTGCGCGATGGCGACTTTCAGTTTCGTGGCCGGCATCTCGACCGCCGGGCGTTCGATGGCATTGGCGTTGCGAATGCGGGTGAGCATATCCGCAATGGGATCCGTCATCATGGCAGGCTTTCTCCTCTCACCAGCTCGCTTTACGAACGCCCGGAATCAAGCCATCGCTGGCAAGGTTCCGAAAGCAAATACGACAAATGCCAAACTTACGGTAGACGGCACGCGGCCGACCACACAAGCGGCAACGTAAACGAATGCGGATTTTCTCCCGCGGTTCCATTTTGACTTTGTCCGGCGCGGCCAGATGGGCTTCGAGTTTGGCCATCTGCCGACGGAACTTAGCTTCCTTGGAATTGGTAGACATAGCACCTCTGGAATGATGAAGTCGTCGGTTCTAAAAGCCCCTCAAGCGTCGCGGAACGGCATGCCGAAGGCACGCAGCAGTTCGCGGGCCTCGTCGTCACTGCGCACACTGGTCACAAACGTGATGTCCATCCCCTGAGTGAAATTCACTTTGTCCGGGTCGATCTCGGGGAAGACCATCTGTTCGCTCAGTCCCATTGAGTAGTTGCCGTTGCCGTCGAAACTCTTCGGGTTGACCCCACGGAAGTCGCGGATACGCGGCAAGGCGAGGTTGATCAGTCGATCGAGGAATTCGTACATACGACGCCCTCGCAGCGTCACGCGGGCACCGATTTCCAAGCCTTTGCGCAGCCGGAAGCCCGAGATGGCTTTTTTGGCCTTCGTAATCTGGGCGCGTTGGCCGGCGATCTGCGTCAATTGCTCGGCGGCCTGTTCGATGCGGTTTTTATCTTGCAAGGCTTTGCCGACGCCCATGTTCAGCACGATTTTTTGCAACCGCGGCAAGCTCAGGCGATTGGTCCGACCGAGCTTCTTCTGCAGGTGCGGCACAATCTCTTTGTAGTAGCGTTCCATCAATCGAGGGGTCTTCACGGCCATGACGCCTTCACCTTTTCCCATCGCACGACCCGGCAAGAGCTTCTCTCACCAGTGTCTTAGACTACCTCAGCAGCGAGGCTGATGATCTTGTTAAAGTTGGTGCGTAGTTCACGAGCGACGGCACCGAAGATCCGAGTGCCGCGGGGGTTGTTTTCATTGTCGATCAGCACAATGGCGTTGCGATCGAAGCGGACGTAGCTGCCGTCCTCGCGGCGTGTGGACTTACGCGTGCGAACGACCACGGCTTTGACCACGTCGCCCGGCTTGACGTCACCGCCGGGGATCGCCTTCTTGACGCTGGCGATGATCACATCGCCTAACCCCGCGTAACGCCGACGGGTTCCCCCCAACACTTTGATGCACATGCATTCTTTGGCACCTGTGTTGTCGGCTACATCCACATAAGTATACATCTGAATCATGTCAGGAACTCTCTTTCACCATCAGACCGGAGACGAGGGAGGAAGCGGACTGCCTCCGGTCCTTTTAACTGGTCGTTGGAGTTTCGACGTTCGCAGCCGTCGCTTCGCCTACTTTGAGCGGGGCTTTGGTCACCACGCGGACCAAGCGCCAACACTTGGTTTTGGACAAGGGGCGAGTTTCCATGATTTCCACGCGGTCGCCCACATGCGACTCATTGGCTTCGTCGTGAACGTAGCAGACAGTTCGGCGTTTGATGTATTTGCCGTACCTGGGATGCTTCACGAGTCGGCTAATTTCCACACGTCGGGTTTTGTTCATTTTGTCCCGGGTGACGACGCCGATCAAAACGCGGCGTCGGCCACGCTGAGGGGCAGCAGGTTGGGGGGTAGATGAGGGCGTCTCAGCCATGGGACTTCCCCTTTGCAGAGGCCAATTCGCGTTCGCGCATAATCGTTAGAATGCGAGCAATTTCCCGGCGAGCTTTGCGGATCTCGCTAGGGGTTTCCAGGCGATCCGTAGCCGACTGGAAACGCAGTTGAAACAGATTTTTTTCGATGTCCTTCAGGGTCAGCGCCAATTGTTCGTCGCTCATTCCCCGGTATTCGGCCGGCTTCATGGTGGTGTCCTCCCAAGCTTAGGCAGGCCGACGAGAGACAAATCGGCATTTGAACGGCATCTTGTAGGCCACGCGAGCTAGGCATTCTCGGGCGGCGGTTTCGGGTAGCCCGCCGATTTCAAAAAGGATCATGCCAGGTTTGACCACGCAGGCCCAGTATTCCGGTTCGCCTTTGCCTTTCCCCATCCGCGTTTCGGCGGGAATGGCCGTCACGGATTTGTGGGGGAAGACGCGGATGTACAGACGACCTTCGCCGCGGACGAAGTGAGCGGCCGTCACCCGGCCAGCTTCGATCGCTTCGGCGCTGAGCCAACCGCCTTCCAGGGACTGCAAGCCGAAGTCGCCAAAGGAGACGGTGTTGCCGCGGGTGGCATTACCTTTTACCCTGCCGCGCTGGCTTTTTCGATACTTTACCCGTTTGGGCATAAGCGGCATCGCTATTCTCCTCCTCCGGTGTTAGATAGTCGCCGTTGTTGATCCAAACCTTGATTCCGATATTTCCCTGAGCGGTACTCGCCTCGGCGAAACCGTATTCGACGCGGGTGCGTAAGGTTGACAGAGGGATGCTGCCTTCCATCGCGATTTCGGTGCGGGCCATTTCCGCGCCCCCAAGTCGGCCCGCGAGTTGGACTTTGATGCCTTTGGCTCCGTTTTCCATGGCCCGCTGCATCGCGGTCTTCATGGTCCGCCGGAAACTAGCCCGTTTTTCCAGTTGTTCGGCGATTTCCTCCGCCACCAGTTGGGCATCGATTTCCGGTTTGCTGATTTCAATCGTTTTGACTTCGATACGGCGCTGGGTCAGGTCTTCGAGTTGCTTGGTCAGCTTTTCGATTTCCTTCCCTTGTTTGCCGATGATCGAACCGACGCGGGCCGACGAGATGGTGACAGTCACCTGCTCACGGGTGCGTTCGATGCGGATCTTCGAGATCGCCGAGCGTCGGTAACGTTTTTTAATGAACTTCCGAATCTGAAAATCTTCGATTAACAGATCCGCGAAGTCTTGCTTGTTGGCGTACCACTGGCTGGACCAGGGCACCATAATGCCGGTGCGAAACCCGGTTGGCCGAACTTTCTGACCCATGCCCCATAGCTCCTACTGGGAATCTGGAAACAAGTTCGGGAACCGGAATCTCCCACAAGATCCGGCTCCCGAGGTCGTAGGGAAGCCCCGACTAGTCGTTCCCGCCGAGATCCTGATCCTCCAGCGTAATGTAAATGTGCGAATAACGCCGTTTGATGGGGAACGCCGTCCCCCGGGCGCGGGGTTGAATCCGTTTCAGGAACGGCGCGCCATCGACGCGCGATTCGGTGACGATCAATTCTTCGACATCTCGGGTGCCGTTGTCTTTGGCGTTCCCGACAGCACTACGGATCACTTGTTCCAGCAGTCGGGCACCTTTGTTGGGGAAAAACTTCAGGGCCTGCAGCGCTTCGTCTGCAGTTTTGCCTCGGACCATGTTCGCAAACACGCGGATTTTGCGTGGCGATTGGTCGGCATATCGATGGATCGCTCGAAATTTCATGACGTCTCATCGCTCCAACTATTGAGCCACGACAGGCGGATTACTTGCCTGCCTTCGCCTTGCCACCGCTGTGCCCTTTGAAGATTCGCGTGGGGGCGAACTCCCCAAGTTTGTGGCCGACCATATCTTCAGTTATATACAGCTTGACGAAGGTCTTGCCGTTGTGAATCAGGAAGTTCACGCCTACGAATTCTGGAATAATGGTGCAATCGCGGGCCCAGGTTTTGATCGGTTCACGATTGCCGCTGGCCTGGGCTTTCACGACCTTAGCGTAAAGTCGCTCATCGACATACGGGCCTTTTTTCAGCGACCGGCTCATTCCAATTCCACTCCTCGAACGTTGTTGGATCAACGCCTTCAGTTCGTTCAGTCTTTTCTAGGGAATCCAAATGGATTGGCCAGGGAAAATTTTTCCGCTAGCCAATCGTAGGAGTTAGTCGCATCAGTTCGTCGCGTAGTGCGGACCAGGTCGACGACGGCGAATGATCGCGGCATTGGACGGTTTGCGTTTCTTGCGGGTTTTGCCGCCCTTGGAAAGCACCCCAGTAGGGGAACACGGATGCCGGCCACCGGAGGTTCGGCCTTCGCCACCTCCCATCGGGTGATTGACCGGGTTCATCGAGGTGCCGCGGTTGTGGGGTTTACGGCCCAACCAACGTTTGCGGCCAGCCTTGCCCAAACTGATGTTCATATGGTCGGGATTGCTGATCGAGCCGATGGTAGCTCGACATTCGGACGATACCCGACGCACTTCCCCCGAGGGCAGGGTAATCTGTGCCCATTTTCCTTCGCGTGCCGTTAGCGTGGCGCTGGTACCGGCACTGCGGCACAATTGCCCGCCGTGGCCGGGTTGCATCTCGATGTTGTGGATCGTCATGCCCAACGGCACTTTACGCAGCGGCATGCAGTTGCCCAGGCGGGCTTCGACTTCTTCGCCGCTTTGCACGGTGTCACCCGCTTTCAGGCCGTAGGGAGCGATGATGTAGCGTTTTTCGCCGTCTTCATACTGCAACAAGGCAATGCGCGCGGAGCGATTGGGGTCGTACTCAATCGCAATCACCTTGGCCGGCATGTCGTCTTTACGGCGTTTGAAGTCGATGATCCGATACATCCGCTTGTGGCCACCCCCGCGGAAACGGGCGGTGATGATCCCTTGATTGTTCCGGCCGCCGGTTTTGGGCTTCGGCTTCAGTAGCGATTTTTCCGGTTTTTTCTTCCGATCGGTCAGTTCGGAAAAATCACTGACCGATCCTTGCCGCCGACCGGGCGAAGTTGGTTTATAGTAGCGAATCCCCATGCGTATGTTGCTCCTGTAAACATTGCTTCAGAGACGGCCGCGGCGGATCAGAAGAAGTCGATCTTGTCATCCTCTTTGAGGGTGACGATGGCTTTTTTCCACATGGACGTTTGGCCGATGCGTACGCGGAAGCGGCGTTTTTTGCCTTGACGCATCTGCGTGCGCACCTTCTCCACGCGGACGTTGAACATTTCTTCGACGGCAGCTTTGATCTGCGTCTTGGTAGCAATCGGATTCACCTGAAAGGTGTAGGCGTTGTGCCGAGTGCTTTGGTGGATTCCCTTTTCCGTCACCAGCGGACGAATCAGCACCTGATAAGGGCGTAAGTCGTGTGGCTGACGATGAATTCGAGGTTTCATCGAAGGTCTTCCTCAACCGGCGTCGATCGGTTTTGCCAAGGGCATCAACTCGCTAGGGCGGCTTTCGCTTTCGCACGCAGGACTTCCAGAGCCGACTTGGTCAACACCAAGCGTTTTTGCCGCAGGACCATGTAAGTGTTGAACTCCGCGGCAGGGAGTACTTCCACGCTGGGGAGGTTCCGGCTGGAAAGATACAGTTTGCGATCGAGTTGGTCCGTACCAATCAAGCAAGTGTAGCCATCGAGTTGGAGTGCCTGCAAGACACTGGCCACCTCTTTGGTTTTGGGGGTTTCGCTTTGAATGGTCAGGTCCTCGACGATGACCGCTTCTTTGTCGGCAAATTTGCTCAAGATGGCCATGCGGGTCGCGGCCCGGACGGCTTTCTTGGGCATGTGATATTCATAGTCGCGTGGCTTGGGGCCTTTCGCGGTGCCGCCCCCCCGGCGTTTGTTGGTCCGTTTGGTGCCCACCCGAGCATTGCCGGTGCCCTTTTGGCGGAAGAGTTTCTTCGTGCTACCGGCCACTTCTCCCCGACGCAAGGTCGAGTGGGTGCCGGCCCGCTGATTGGCCAGATACATCAGCACGACATCGTGCATCAGTTGGCGATTGATTTTTCCGCCGAATTCTGCCGGGTCGATGGTGATCGAACCTACCGACTCTCCTTTTCGATTGAAAAGGGGGACTTCGATTGGTTGCGTCACAAGAAGCGGTTCTGGAGCAGCCATCCCAAAGATCCTTGGATCAATATCAACGTAAGCGCTCGCCGGTTGCCGGCGAGCGCTGGAAGTACGAGTCCGCAGGGGGTGGGGAAACTATTCCCCTGAAGCCATTACCCGAATTTTAATGTCCACTCCCGGAGGTAAGCTCAACCCTTTGTTGAGAGCCTCGATGGTTTTGCCGGTCGGTTGCAAAATATCTATCAAACGCTTGTGCGTGCGTATTTCAAACTGTTCCCGCGATTTACGGTCAATGTGCGGACTGCGCAGGACCGTGTAGCGTTCAATGCGCGTCGGCAATGGAATTGGACCATAGACAATCGCGTTGGTGCGTTTGGCTGTATCCACGATCTCGCCCGCCACGCGGTCGAGCACTTCGTGATCGTAGCCTTCCATACGGATGCGAATACGTTCGTTGGAAACCACCGCCCAGCTCCTCTCCCTCCATCGCAGTTCGGCAGATTGCAAGGCTGCCGGCATTGCGGAAAGTTTTTACTTTAAGGGGGTGGTTCCCCCTCGTCAAGTTCGTTTGCCGACTTTTTCTTTAGCTTTTCCCCCGGCTTCGAGGTCTAGGGGGCGTGCGATGCCTGCGTCTACCTTATCCTATTGTTGTAAAAGTCCGATCGGAATTTGTCTAGATTCCGTGCAGGTTTCTTCACGAGCGAGTGGCCAGAAGCCATTCCTCGCAGAGTTGCCAAAACTTCGTAGGGTTTTGGGGACCCTTTCTGCATTTTTTTCATCCAACTCTTGCATTCGTGGACGGTTACTGTCACACTACAAAAGATTCAAACGTCATCGGGAAAGTGGTAGTTGACGAGCGATGCTTCCCAACTCTCACTCATGTCTCGGAACGACTCATGGTTATCTGGCTGCCAGAGGAGTCCGATCTTCCTGATGCGGCATTTACTCAGTATTAGGTTGCGCTTCGGAAAGGTACACCGATGCCCGCTCCCGCGACCGTCGCCGAGTTCCTCGACATCGTTCAACGAAGCGGTATTGTTGAGGATGCTCGACTCAAGACCTACGTTCAGCAGTTGCAAATGACGGGTGCGATGCCTCCCGATCTGCAGAAATGCGCCGGCTTGATGGTGCGGGATGGCTTGCTGACTTATTTCCAAGCGGAACAACTGCTACAAGGGAAGTGGAAACGCTTCACCATCGGCAAATATCGCGTTTTGGAACGGTTGGGTTCGGGCGGCATGGGGCAGGTGTTTCTTTGCGAACACAAACTGATGCGCCGCCGGGTCGCGGTCAAGGTACTTCCCTCGGCTAAGGCGGAAGATGCCTCGTCGCTAGAGCGTTTCTATCGCGAAGCCCGCGCCGTCGCTTCGCTCGATCATCCCAACATTGTGCGTGCCTACGACATTGATCAAGATGACACGCTGCATTTTCTGGTCATGGAATATGTCGAT
>CALEEC010000416.1 GCA_937949245.1 uncultured Gemmataceae bacterium
AGGATGGATCAGGGGACGCCGTGCAGACGAAAGATTCGAGCTTTTTCGACGTTTACTAAGTTGACGTGCCGAAAATTCTGCTCTAAGGTTAAAGACGATAGGAACGTAGTGGTTCCAGACAACTAAATCTCCCGTTCCAGGACTCCGTAAGGAGGCATCTCCGATGACGCCTCTAATTGTTAGCAATCTCGGTGCGCTGAGCATTGCAGTTTTGTACTACCTCTGGCGCGATGTTTATCAAGCCCGCCTGCGCCGTGAGCGTATCAAACGCGAGCGTGTCGCTTACATGCTCTGGTGTGCCGCCAATCAAATGAAGTAAGTCGAACCAACTCCCCCGAAGTTGGGCACGCCGACCTTTCGACCTCCGAAAGGCCGGCGTCCCAAAATTATTGGCATCGATTCCGAACATTTGCTACGATCTCTACCTACCGAAGGGAACCATCAGGATCGTTCGCAGATCGATCAACGCGCGACTTCGGAATCTCGCTACGGTTGCAGCAGCCGAAGATCACAAGCAGCCATCTCCTCACCATTTCTCAGGTAGAGAATCCCGTGCGCCAGTGCCGGGGTGTTCCAAGTCTTCTCGCCATCCAGAACAGGGATTCGCCCGAGCTGACGGAATTCGTTCGGCGTAGCCTGAACCAAAGCGATTTCGCCATACTCCGTTACGAGCACCAGCAGATCTTTCCAACGTAAGAGTTGGCCATGACCGTAAGCACCGGTAGCTTTGCGTGGCCGCCGTTCTTCGTGAGTCCATACCGCTTTCCCGGTACGCAAGTCCAGGCATTCCAAGACCCCATCGTTCAGGCCATACAAGTACCCCTGATATTCCACCGGCGAGGCAAATTTGCAGCGCATCGTGGTGCGTGGCGTTCGCCAAACTTCCTTGGTGGTCCAACCTTTGGAGGTACGATCTACCTGAATTAGGGCACCTCCGGTGTTATATCCCGAGGCAATGAACACACGGTTCGCACCGACTACGATCGGTTGAGCAACATTGATTCCTTGCTGCGTAGACCAAGCATGCCGCCACAGGGGTTTCCCCGTGGCGGGGTCGTATCCCGCCAAGCCGTCGCCATCGAACAACAGGATCTGCCGCCGGCCCGCCAAGGTGACTAGCATCGGCGAACTGTAGCCGGCCCGCCCGTTTCCTGAAGCCCAGACTTCCTTCCCTGTGGCATGATGATAGGCAATCAACGCACGGTCGGCCGCACTAGGGAGTTGCGCCCCCGGATTGACGATCACCAAGTCATCGACAACCAACGGCGAGCCGCTCATCCCCCAATCGAGATTTTTGTTATTGGTCAAGATGTTGACTTGCCATTTGACTTTGCCCGTGGCTGCATCCAAGCAGAGCAACTCGCCGGTGGCACCAAGGCAGAACAATTCGCCTTGGTCAAAGGTGGGGGTGGCGCGTGGCCCACGTCCGCCCATGGTTTCGTCGAACAAAGCCGGATAGGCGTGCTTCCATTTTTTCTCGCCGGTTTTCGCGTCATAGCAGACGACTTCTTCCATCTGATCGCGTTGTTCCAGCGTGAACAGATACCCTCCCACGACCGCGAAGCCGGAGTATCCCGCCTTCCCTTGCTGCGAGATGCGGTGTTTCCAGAGCAATTTCGGCGGATGCGTATTCCAGTCACGGGACAACTCTGGCTCCTCTTCGACGACCCCGGTGCGATCAGCACCCCGAAAACCGGGGCTATCGCCTTCCTGCAATTCGAGCGAAAGTTGAACTGGGGCAAGATCTTCCGGTGGATCGATCACAGATTGCCAACGCCAGTCAATCGCTGCGATCCCCAAGTTGCCATCGAAATGCACACGCCGAATCAAACCGGGTGGCAGCAGCACTAGGGAAAGGATGATCAACACCTTCCAGCGTGCGCCGATGACGGAACCGAAGATCACCCAATAACCTAATAGCAGAGTCGCGATGAACGTGATGAGGTAAACGACCATCCAGCGGACCTGCTCTTCCATATGCCCCGCCGGCCAAGTCCAGACGGCAAGGATCAACAAAGAGGCGAGCAGAAGCACCACTTGCGGAAAACGCAGTTGAAAAAACGACCGAACGACACTCTTAGCAGACCAATCAACCGTTGCGGAGGTCGAAGGGACGGCTTGTTGGGTAGCAGAAGCATTCGGGAGAGAATCATTCATCGCAAAATCTCATCAAACCGGGCGATGTCCATCAAGCAAAATCTATTGTAGGCAAGAAGCGCCGCGAAGGAAGGCAATCCGCGGCAGAAGCAATCTCAAAGCGATCATAACCTGGAAAATCTATCTTCTGCCTAAAGTTCCTACGGTTCGCAGAACCGGAGCAAAACTCGTGAAGTGTGTTTCATGAAATGCCGATCAATTAATTGCTGCGATAGGATGCGATAACTTGGGAACATCTCGATAAATCTAGGTTTCAGCCTTACGTTGGTGTGTCAAGCCTCGAATGAGGAGAGCGTAAATATGCACATCGGTATCGATATGATCGGCACTCAGACACCTGGAAGCCGAAACCGTGGAATAGGACGTTACAGCAATTCCCTAGCGAAAGCGATCATCGAACAAGCACGCGATCATCGGATTACCTTGATTTATCACGAGGGATTACCGATCGATCCAGTACCCGGGGCAGTCTCAAAATATGTAGTTTCACGACGTGATTCAGTTCGCCACTCTGAAAATGTCGAGGCCTTTCTTCGTGAAAATCCTCTGAAACTTGATGCTTATTTGTTGACTAGTCCTATGGAAACTGGTAGTGGATTTGCGCCTCCGACAAAACCTTTACGGGGAATGGTGATGTCGTGTGTCTGTTATGATATTATACCTGCATTATTTCCGGATCGCTATTTTGCTAATAAATCAGATTATCAATCGGAATACTTTCACTTCCTTCAAAAAATGCTGCAGTACGATCGTCTGTTATGTATCTCTGAGGCCACACGTTCTGATTTGATATCATACTATCATTATCCGGAAACTCGGGCGGTTAACATCGGCACTTCATGTGATGAGCAATTGTTTACTCCGGGGGAGACACCGAAATATCTACTCAACCGTCTGGGGATTCATGGTCCCTATCTTTTATCTGTGACGGGGATGGATAGTCGAAAGAACTATCTCGGTATAGTTCGGGCATTTTCCTCACTGCCGACAACTCTAAGGAACAAATATCAATTAGTGCTAACTTGTAAAATGACTCCAGATGAGGAAAATCGTCTGCGTGTCTTTGCTGAAAGTCTTGGGGTATCTGACAAGTTAGTGCTAACCAATTTTGTGACAGATTATGAGTTACGCGATTTATATCGTGGCTGCACTTTGTTTATTTTTCCCTCGACTTACGAAGGTTTCGGATTACCATTGTTAGAAGCAATGTCATGCGGTGCTCCTGTGATGGGAGGCAATAATTCGGCACAAGTGGAATTAGTTCGTGATGTAGGGGTGTTGGTAAATGCCGGGGATGATAATGACATAGCCGAGAAACTGCGAGATGTATTATTAGATTCAACGGAACTTCAAGCAATGCGACGGCGATCGTTGGCAAAAGCAACGAATTATCGTTGGTCGATGACTGCGGATCGAGCACTAAATGCGATAGAGTCCGCTCATCAGCAGTTGGCACAACGCAAACTATATGCTTACAAGCCTGCGATTGCAATTGTCACGCCGTTGCCACCTCAGCAGTCAGGAATTGCCGATTATGTTCTTTCCTTGGGAGAAGCACTCGAGGATTATTACAGAATCGATTATTATCATGATGCTAGTTGCTATCCATACCTAGGACTCTCTTTTGATCAAGTTCGTGTTTTCGATGCACGATTGCTACCATTACGTGATCGTTCTGTTCATTATCATCAAATTCTCTATCAGATGGGGAATTCGGCATGTCATCATTTCATGGTTGACCTTTTTTATAAGTATCCTGGGGTGGTCACTCTACATGAATTTTTTCTAGGTAACGAATGCCATAATCGGCTCGCCTCGCAAGGTGCTATGGGACCAAAACTATTTCGCGAGGTGATCATGCGAGAATGGAAGGCTCACCATGTGGATCCGGTGCCAGAAAGTTCTTCAACAGTCGAACTGTTTTACTGGGCACGCTCGCGTGGAATTTCTTTCACCAAGGAATTTCTCGAAATTGCACCTGGAATTGTCGTTCACTCTAAATGGGTTTTTGACAGAGCTGCTCAGTTAGAACCTGATGTGTTATCTCGAATGGCTCTAATACCGTTCGGAGCTAATTTGCGGATATTGAGTAATCAAGAAAAATATAAGATTCGTAAAAGTTTTGGTCTGTCAGAATCTAGCCTAATTTTGGGATCGTTTGGTATAATTCATCCTAGTAAGATGAACTTGGAAACTCTTTCAGCAATCGAACCACTACTGAGAGAGCGTCCTAATGTGCAGGTAGTTTTTGCTGGCCGAATTGATGATGAAAGTTTCAAACTTAAAGTTCATGAATTGGGGTTGCAACCATTCATCCGATTGTTTGAAAACTGTAACTACCAGGATTTTATGAATCTTATCGCGATCACTGATATTGGTATCAATTTACGGCGTCCACCGACAAATGGTGAAACATCAGCTACGCTTTTTCAATTGCTGAGTCACGGTGTCGCTACTATCGTCACAGACACTGGCACTTTTGCTGAGTTGCCCCAATCAGCAGTGGTCCGCATACCGTATGATGGCAATTTTCATCATCAGTTGACGCGAACTTTGTTTGAACTGGCGATCGATGATTCCCGCCGTGCCAGACTGGGGGCTGAAGCTCAGAAATTTATCCGCGAGAAACATGATTGGAAGATGATTGCAGAACAATACGCTGCATTCCTCGATCGCACTGCACGCAATCGTAGCTGGGTTCATCCGGTTTCTGCACCAATTCGGCGTAACAAAGTCGCATGAAAAGTAGGCTTTGGGGAATTTAAGAACAAATCGGGAGCAAAGGAAATATATCATGAAAACAACAATCAAACATGTGATGCGAGCAATCTGGCAACGACTTGGTTTTTTCCGTCGGCCTGTGCATCGCAAATTGACACGATTAGTCGTCGAAGCAACACGACCTCAGCATGAGACTCTCCTCAAGGAACTAGAAGTACAACGCCACCTGCTCATGCAACTTCAAGCCGTAGTCCAACAACTACTGCAACAATCTTCGCTGAATCTGTCGGCCTGCCAAACCCTAGAGTTGAATGCGGAAAGCCTCATCCGTGAAGTGGTGCGTTTTCAGTATCAACTCGATGTTCAACTTGCTGCCATGATGGAATTGATGGAAACCGGTATGGTCAAACCGCCGCATTTACGAGCAGTGGCTTGAACTTCTTGAGTTTTGGCCGTGTCCTCTTCATTCTGGAGCGATTTTTAATGATTATCTCATATGCTCAACAATTTGAAGACGTGTTGCTCCGACGTCTGTTCCCTCACAATCACGGCTTTTACATTGACGTCGGAGCCAATGATCCAGTGGAATGCTCGGTTACGAAACTCTTTTCTGATTCAGGATGGACCGGAATCAACATCGAACCTGGAGCCATCTTTGAGCGATTAAAATTCGGACGACCGCGTGATGTTAATCTTCGGGTAGCTGTATCCGATCGCAGTGGTGAAATGACGTTTTATGAGTTTCCCGACGCGCATGGCTTATCTACGCTAGATGCAAAGCAAGCCGCTGAACATCAACAGCGGGGATTTCGATTCATCGAACGGCGAATTCCCGTGATGACTCTTGCTGAGATCTGCCAGCAGTATGTCTCGGGGCCGATCGACTTTCTATCCATTGATGTCGAGGGACATGAGCGCGAAGTGTTAGCTGGGGCTGATTTTCAACGTTATCGCCCGATATGTGTGATGATCGAATCGACTCGCCCCTGTTCGCCGATACCTACTCATCAACAATGGGAGTCATTGATTCTGCAAGCCGATTATCGCTTCGCCACTTTTGATGGATTGAATAGCTACTACATACGATCAGAAAATGCAGAATTGATCGTGAAACTACAAAATTCTGTAAACGTATTTGATGGAGATGACTTAGAACCGCCACTACGATTCAAGGATCTGTCTGAAAGATTGCGGAAGTTTGTATTGTATTCGACAGAACAAAAGAAATTACTGAATCGACTGCAAGAGCACGTAGCTTGGTTGGAACCACAGGTCGAACATTGGCGTCAGACAGCGCAGCAACTGCAACATCGCGAGGCAATCTGGGAAACGGAAAAACTGCAATTCCAACAAGAGTGCGAACGACTACGCAAACTGGCTGAAGAGGCTCAGCAATTGGCGCATGCGGAAGCAATTCGGCGGGAGGTTGCTGAGAGTCTGGTCAATGGGCTGCAGAAAACCTTGGAAGCAATGCGCCAACGAAGTTCAGCCAGTGCGGCTTAAGGGAATTCTCTCGATAATAATTCGGATGATGGGGATGCCTTTTCGTGGTGGTTGCAGGGCTTCGTGCATCTAGGTGTCCCCCGAGTCTTGAGTAAATGAGTATCTCACCCTTCGTTCCTGTTCTTATACTGCTGCGCTCGGCTTTTGCTTCGTGATGTGTGAGAATTCCAACGGTTTATGAATTTGCGAACAACTCTTATTTTATCTCATTAAAACTGCCTCTCTGTCAGAACCGCCATCGCTGGCTATGATGTCTCTCGCGGTTGGGGGATTTTATCTCGCGCGGTTTGGTCCGTGGGGGGGATTGTTGGTATGGCTCCGCTGACACTCGAAGAGATCCAACAGCACCTGGAGGGGCTGACCAAACCGCCCGGGAGTTTAGGACGGCTTGAAGAAGTGGCCGCGAGCTTGTGTCGAATGCAACAAACACTTCGGCCGGTCGCTCGTCCACGTCGGCTCGTGGTCTTCGCGGCCGATCATGGTGTGACAGAAGCCGGTGTCTCGATGTGGCCCAACACAGTCACCGGCTTGATGATCCGCAACATCGTTCAGGGCGGTGCCGCGTGTAGCGTCTTGGCTCGAGCGACCGATACCGAGTTGGTCCTCGTCGATGTCGGTTCGCTCAGCGAACCTTTGCCGGAAACCGCGACCTATCGCCCCCGCCTTGTTCGCCGGGCAAGCCGGAATCTCGCTGTCGAACCTGCGTTGACTCGCGAGGAATTCTGGGCAGCCTGGCAAGTCGGTGCTGCCGAGGCTGATCTTGCCGCTGCTCAGGGCGTGCGCGTTGTCGCAGGGGGCGAAATGGGCATCGGAAATTCCACTCCTGCGGCATGTTTGACGGTCCTGTTGACCGAAAGTGATCCCCTCGATTGTGTCGGCCACGGTGCAGGGGCCGATGAAGCCAGTCTCGGTCGGAAACGTCGTGTGGTGCAAACCGCGGTCGAGACGGCACGCCGGTACCTTACGGCTGATCCTGTGGCTTGCTACGCGGCTGTGGCTGGTTTGGAAATCGTCGCATTAGCGGGATTTTATGCCCGAGCCGCCCAACTCAGGCGAGTCATCGTGGTCGATGGCTTTATTGCGACTGCGGGGGCATTGCTCGCGGAGGCACTGCAGCCTGGCGTGAAGGCGTACTTGTTGGCAGCGCATCGCTCGGCAGAACCGGGGCATTCGCTGGCTTTGGCCCGACTCGGGCTGACTCCATTGCTCGACGGTTGGAAGTTGCGTCTGGGCGAAGGCACCGGTGCTCTGCTCGTCCTGCCGTTGCTCGATTCTGCTTGTGCTGTCGTCTCGCAAATGGCAACCTTGGCCGAATGGGGGATCGCTCCCCACGATTAGCCAGCGAGCGGGCGGGTCGTTGCAACCATCGCGAAGCGATCGTTCGTTGTTGATGTGTTATAGACCCAACGACTGGCGTCGTCGGCTTCTTGCGCTTTGATATGGCGAGCCAGCGAATGGAATGGCGAGCCGACAGATGTCCGTCGCCGGAGGTAATCACCCGACGCCCGATGTCTCAACTAGGCGAGCCGGCAAACGTGAGTCGACAGAGGGGGTTGAGACACGGCGGACTGACGCCCGCCGCTCTGGGTGCGGTCGGCATCACTCCGCAGGATTCGAGGTCGATCGATGAGGCTCTGAAATGGAGGCAAGCGCGTGAGCCGATTGCGACACGAGTGGCAAGCGCTGCTGACCGCGATCCAGTTTCTGACGCGGGTGCCGGTTCCGGGAGGGATGAATCGCCCCGATCCTGATCGGTCTTTGCTTCGTTC
This sequence comes from uncultured Gemmataceae bacterium, assembly GCA_937949245.1. Classification (GTDB taxonomy): domain Bacteria; phylum Planctomycetota; class Planctomycetia; order Gemmatales; family Gemmataceae; genus CALEEC01. The sequence continues at coordinate 8,151 of CALEEC010000416.1, forward strand.
GTCGGTGCGTTATTATCCGTTGATCGGCGGAGGTATCGGTGGCATAACGGCGGGGGTGGCTTTGTTGGCAGCGCAACTTTGGCCGATCAGCGTGGCTGTCGCCTTGGCACTGACCTTCGAGGTCTGGCTGACCGGAGGTTTTCACGAAGACGCGGTTGCCGACTGCTGTGATGCCTTTGGCGGGGGGTGGACACGCGACGACATTCTGCGAATTCTGAAAGATAGCCGAGTCGGCAGTTTCGGGGGTCTCGGGTTGGCCCTCGCTTTGCTGATCCGCTGGAGTGCTTTTGCCGCGGTGCCCACGGAACAATGGTTGATCGTCGGCTTGGCCTCGGGCGGTTTGGGACGCTGGTCGATCGTGCTGTTGATGACGTGGATTCCTCCGGTTGCGGAACGGTCGAGTCTCGCCAAAGATGTCGGCGAACGGATGTCGGTTTCCGAATGCATTGCCGCATCGGGGTTGGCATTGCCGGCAACGATCGGTTGGGGAATGGCAGAACCGATGCGGCTACTGTTGGGAATTGGATTACTGATACTAGCTGTGCTAGGGTGGGGCCGATACCTTTGGCGACGCATTCACGGTGTCACCGGCGATTGCCTGGGCTTGATGTGCTATGGGGGACAACTTTTGATCTTGTTGACGGCATCGTTCCAGATGCCAAGGGGTTGACCAGAAATGGATCGATTGGTCATTTTGCTGCGTCATCCCGAAGTGGCGGCCCAAGGGAGGTGTTATGGCATCACCGAGGTGCCCTGGAGCCAGCGCGGACATAAGCAAATGATCGAGTTGACCAAGCGTTGGGGCGAAGAACGGTTCGATGCGATCTTCCACAGTGGCTTGAGCCGTTGTTCGCTCGTGGCCCAGGCTATCGCGCAACAACATCGCGTGCCAGTGCCAGTTTATGAAGATCACCGTTTGCGCGAGCGGCATTTCGGTGTCTGGGAAGGTCGATGGTGGGACGACATCTATGCCGAAACCGGCGATGCCATGCTGGGCATGATCCGCGACCCGCAAGCCTGGCGTCCGCCTGGAGGAGAGACGACCTTCGAGTTACGCGATCGAGTTTGGGCATGGTGGAACGATTTGCCGAGCAATGGTCGCTGGTTGGTCATCAGTCACGGTGGACCGATCGCGGCATTGCTCGGAACGCTGACAAGGCTCCCCGTGGAACAATGGCCCCGTCTCATTCCCCCACCAGCCACCACGATCGAAGTGCATGCCTGCATGAAAGACGATTCCGCCGACGATTCCTCAACCTCAATGCTTACCGTGATCGTGCATCCTCGCTGAAGGGCTGAGCAACACAGAGCATCGGTGGTTGCCGAGTTCGCGCGTTCGACAGAGAGGGGATTACGATGCTCTCCGAGCGGACTACGGCAATCGTGGTCGGGGCGGATACGCAGTCGGATAACTGGGCGGGGGGATCGGATTGTTCGGCAGCGGGGCGAAGGGAGATTCTTTCAAGCCACCGCTAGGCCGAACCGCTCCGCCGATGCCGATCAATTCGGGATGCCGGGCCAGTTTGTCGGCGAACGTCTCAAAGTCCTGCAAGATGCGATCGACGCGTGGCAGAACTTTGTTGATAGAACTGATGGTGTCGGTCAGCGCATGATACAGTTTGGAGTCGGTCAGCAGCATTTGCACCGTCCCTTCCGCTCGGCCGATGGCACGGGCCAGTTCGCGGATTTCGCTAAGCGCTGCATCGAGGTTCCGCGAGGCCGACTCGATGTTCTTTGTAACTTCCTCGGCACGATCGCCCAAAGGTTTGGTGAACCGTTGAATGTCTTTGATGACCAATTCGACCTCGGGAAGATTCTTGTTGACGCTCTGGACGGTTTTGCTCGTATCTTGCAGGACGTTGTTGAGGGTGACGGCCACCTGGTTTAAGGTCGAGGCAATGTCATTGGCTTGCCGTAGCAGATTGGCAATTTGTCTCTGATTATCGGGGGTAAAAGTTTGTCCGATGGCATCGACGGTGGTTCGGAACGATTTCAGGGTGGTGTTGAGGACCGAGTCATCCTTCTGAATCAGTTCCTGCACATCGCGTGCGACTCGGTCGAAGTTAGCCAAGGTGATGCGTGCTTGCTCGGCGGTAGCGCGAACTTCCGGTCCGACACTCTTGAAAGCCGCGACCGTATCGCGAATGGTGTCGTTGGTGCGTCGCAATTCGGGGGCAATCTCGCGTGCGGTTCGGGTGAGATCTCGCACTTCTGTGAGGGTGTCTTTGAACGCCGGAATCAGCTCATCGAGTTTCTGGACCGAACGGCGGATTTGTTCCAACGATGCCTGCGCGGTCGGCAGCACGTCGGAAGCCTGGGTAAACAGTTCACGAGCATCGGGAGGTGGGAGGCCGACTAAGGTGCTGCCCACAGGGATGGGATCGCCCAGATCGGGCGATTTCCGTTCTTCGCTCCGCGGAATCAGGTCAATCGACGCGTCCCCCCCTAAGAGACTCCGCGACAACGCGGCGGTTTCTTTGCTCCGTGGCGGGTAGCGCGGATCGATCTTCACATGAATGCGGACCTGTCCGGTGGTCGGATCGAGTTCCAACGAATCGACTTCGCCAATCTTCACTCCCGAACGGCGAATCGGCGTCCCGGGATTGATTCCCGTCGCATCGGGGAACAAGAACGTGTAACGATCGCGACGCTCGAACAAACTCGGCGCTCCGCCGAACAGTATGACCAAGCCGCCAAGTAGGATCAAGCACCCCGCCACGAACAGACCAAGGCGAAATTTCAGGGTACGTTCGTTGCTCATCGTGGACCTCGTTCATATGCTAGGGAGCCTGAAAAGTCCCCGACAGCACTTCGCCGCGATGGAGTACCGGCTATCTTTTATCGGCCGAATCAATGGGGGAAAACACCTCGTGACGATTTTTTCGGTTCTACATGCAACTTCATCGGGACAAGGTCAGGATCATGATTCGTCAATTGCAATAGGGCATCGATTCCTACGCAGCGGAAAATTCGCGGAGCAAATCGGAGAATCCGCTCAAGTCTTCGGGTCGGCACAACCGATACGCTTAAGGATGCGGGATGACGGCGAATTGCACGGACCGTATTCCCAGCGATCTGAGGATTCGTGTATGACCCCCGCTCCTCACGAAAGGAGAAGACGCATGGCCCGAATCCGTTCGAGCCTGCTCCTTTTGCTGTTGTGCGGAACTTGGGGCGTCCCGGAACCTTGTTTCGCCCAAGGGGAGCTGGTGCCGACGTATTCCAACATTCGTTCCTTACGCATCGGCTTTGGCATCGATCAAAGCCGCAAGATCCAAGAAATTCGCTTGTATGCCTCGTGGAATAAAACGCCTTGGGTGAAGGTCGGTACGGCACTGCCGACGCACCGAGCTTTCGAGTTCAAAAGTGATCGGGATGGCGAGTTCGAGTTCGCCGTCCAGGTCGTCTACGAAGGCGGGGCCATCGAGCCGCCAGTCCATGCGTTGCGGCCGTATCAGAAGGCGATTATCGACACAACGGCTCCGAATGTGGTGATGCGTCCGATCCAAGGTTCCGGCAATCAACCGGGGATCGAATGGGAAGTTCGCGACGCGAACTTGGATGCCAGTAGCCTACGCTTGGAGTACCGTTGGCCCGGTCAGAATGATTGGATTCAATTTCCCGAAGCGATCAGTCCTCGTGGTTCGACCACTTGGCCGCTCAGTCCGGGGCAGCGCTTGGAGGTGCGCATCTTGGCCGCAGACTTGGCCAAGAATCGTACCGTCTCCAATACGTTGACGATTCCGGGCAACATCGGCAGCGAGATTCAGTCGGGCGGAGCACCACCGACCAGCCGTCCTGGAAGTGGAGGCTCTCTAGGCGGAAGTCTGTACCCGAACGCGAATGCGGGAGTGGCCCCACCCGCGAATATGTTTTTCGTGCCGAGTCGGAATATCGTTCTGACGGTAGGGGTGGTGAAGGAAGGCCCGTCGAAGATCGTCAGTCGGGAACTGTGGGTCAAACCTGCCAATCGGGAATGGCACAAAGCCCCCCGGGAGCCACGGCAGTTGCCCGCAGACGATGGCAAACCGGATCGGCTCAAGCTGGTTTACGAAGCGGAGGGGGACGGTCTGTACGGCTTCACGGTAGTGGCCAAAAGTGGGGTGGGGATCAGCGGACGGATTCCGCAGCAGAACGATGCACCGCAAGTGTATGTCGAAGTAGACACGGTCAAGCCAGTGGTCAAATTCAAGGATGTGAAAGTGATTCCCGGAGCAGAGAATCACAACGTGGTGCGGATTACTTGGGAAGCCAGCGATAAAAACCTCCTCCCTGATACGCCGATCAATCTGGAATTCGCTACCGATCCGAAGGGGCCGTGGGAAGAAATCGCTATGCGGCAGCCCAACAGCGGTTTCTACGAATGGACCCCGCCTTACCGTCCGCCTTATCGCTACTGGATTCGTATTCGCGCCGTCGATCGTGCTACCAACGTCGGCGAAGCGATCTGGAAAGAGCCGGTGACGATTGATCTGGAGGTGCCCGAGGTGCAGATTTTCGATGTGTCTCCGATGACCTCAGACCCGGCATCCAACAATCAAGCCAATCCTAATCCTGGCTTGGTGCTACCGCAGTAGTGCCGAGCGAGTCGCTCCTCACCACCTTCTCGTGGGCGAGGCAAGCATCCCGCATCATTTTGGGGCGGGGCGCAAGCATGCTGCGCCGTTTGGGGGCGAGGCAAGCATCCCACACCATTTGGGGGGCGGAGCAAACATGCCTCACCGTTTTTTGGGAGCGGGAGGCACGCTGAGCGAGATGCCCTCTTGCGATAGTTCGCGGTCTAGCGGAATGAAGGTCGCACGCTTCTCCCTGAGCGTGGCAATGATCTTCTCCGTTTCTTCCCACCAGATGGCGCTGAGTAATTGCGGATTGTTCTGACGGAGCCGTTGGAACTGTTCGGCCCGTTCACGGAAAGCCTGGGCTTCCGCCAACGCTTGGTCTTTCACCGACTCGACGTAAGCGGAAGTGAGTTGTTCCAGACGGTACTTTTCCGAAAGTGCTTGGCGTTCGCGTTGCTTGGCTTCTTGGCGGGCATTCGATTCTTGGGTACGCATCGTGGTTTGGGCGCGATTGACTTCTTGGAAGGCGTTCAGCACCGGTTCAGGAGGTTGCAAATAACTCACGTTGGCTTGCTGGACACGGACGCCCAGGCGATAAGGTTCGAGCCGCTGTTGCAGTCGTTCGATTAGCCAAGTGGGGAGGGCGGCATTGCCGGTGAGCAAGACTTCATCGACGCGGTGTCCGGCCGTCCATTCTGCGAGGAGGGATTCCGTTTGCCGGGCCAAGACCGCTTCCACGCGATCCCGATGCAGGAAGTAATCTTCCAATGCTTGGTCGGTTTCCGCGACGCGATAATCGAGGGTCACTTGCACGTCGACAAGGTTCCGATCGCCGGTCAGCAATTGTCCTGCGGGGGTCGGCTGGCCGAGCAGGTCGCTGGTAGGCTCGAATCCCACCGTCAAACGTCTTACCGAAGCAATCGAGATGCGATGCACTTGGTCGATGCCATAGGGCAGGCCGATCCAGAGTCCCGGTCCGGGTTTGGCGACAATGCGTCCCCACCGCTGCACGATCGCTCGTTCTTCCGGTCGAATTTGCGCGATGCCGGTGCTGAAGTAGCCGAGCACAAGCAAAAGCAGGAGCCAATAACGTCCTTTCATGGTGTTTTGTTCTCGGGAGGCAGGGGCATCGGCGTGGTGAGCATGGGCACAGCGGGTGTGCCTTTGTTCGACGGCATCTGAAACAACCAGCGAAACGGCCCCTGCGTCGTCGATAGCAGAAACGTAGCGGTAGAGTCCGAAAACAGTTCGCGTAACGCCTTGCGTTCGCGTAGCATGGCGTAGAATTCGGGGTCGAGGGCGTGAGCCTGATTGCGAATCCGGTCAGCTTCGATATCCGCTTGATCTTTGCGGAGTTGACTTTGGATCGCGGCCGAGCGTTCAATGGTCTGGCTACGGGCTTCGGCTTCCGCGGTGATCGCGTCGGCGCGTTCCCGGCCTTGGGTGGCGTAGTCGGTCGCTTTGAGCATGCGATCGCTCTTGATGCGTTCATAAATGCTGGGCCGCACCGTCTCGGGATAATTGAAGCGGCGCAGACGGACATCGACCAACTCGATGCCGTAGGTGGCAGCCACTTCGCGGAGCTTTTCGGTTTTTTCTTCCTCCCCGGCACGAATCGCTTCCAATCCGAGCAGTTGCCGGCGAATCCGTTCCATCCGGCGATCGATCGATTCCAAATTGCGTGCTTGCGCCCAATCTCGCCAAGCGGGGAGCTCCATGACGGGGCTGGCAGCAACCCCGACAATAGTGCCAACGGTCGTGCCAATATCGTCTACTTGAATCAGGTCGTCGAACGGCATGCGACTGATGACAGCCGCCAAGCGATTGCGAATACGGGAGCCCAGCACTTGCTTGGCTTGTTCTGCGGTGCCTACGGTGCGTACGAAGCGATCGACCGAGTCGGCGTCGGGGATGCGCCAACAAACATACGCATCGACGGCGATGGTTTTGTCGACGGTGCTGTTGAGTCGATCGCGGGTCAGGGTTTCGGTGGGAGTCAGGTCGAAAATCTGCAATCGGCGATCGACCCGCTGAACCGCTTCGATGGGCCAAGGGAACTTGAAGTGCAAGCCTGCTTCGGTGTCACCATCGCGGGTGACGATCGGCTGGCCAAAGCGGGTTACATAGGCGTATTCTGTTTTGTCTACAGTGTAAGCGGCAGAGATCGCCCAAGGAATGAGGAGCAACGGTAAGCCATACATCAGCACAAAGCGGCGCATCGAGCCATCCCTCAGAAACTAGCACCAGGGGCTATGACGGATTCTAACAAACCCAAGGTGTTCGGACAGCTAGCCAATTTATCCGGGGGGATGATCTTCGCCACGAAGTCGGCTGCCAGCTTGTTCCAAGATGTGATGCGCCATCTGATTGGCACTGTATCCCGCGGGCAGACGCACGAAAGGTTTGCCGTATTTGTCCGCGATTTCACAGGCACGGGTGAAATCGTGGCTGGCCCAACGAATGGCAAGCACCACGACGGCGACATCTTCGCGACCAATCATGGGTTCAAAGGTCGTATACGACTGATGCTGTTTGGTGGGTATCCAGATGAGTTCGCTCAGGTCGAAGGCGGATTCCAAGGCTTGCCGCGTCTCGGGGCGTTCGTCGCCACCAATCAGGACCAAAGCGCGTTTCCGGAGCAATTCGCGGAGTTGTTGCACCTTCTCAGACAAAGGAGCGGCTGAATCGTCTTCTTCGTCGGGTTCGGAGCGTTCCGTCACACTTTGTCGAAACCGCTCAATTTCTCGCACGACCAGTTGCATCGAACGCGGCAGCGCGTCCACTGGTCGCGGCAATTTGTCGATGATGGGCAATAGAAAATCGCGGATTTCCTTGCTCGACGGGGGAGTACCTCCTTCCAGCAGTCCTTCGATCGCGTGGAAGATGCCCTCCCAATCTTCGGTGTGATCGATCAGCGGATGATCGAGGATCAGACCGGTGCGATGCTTCAACTTGCTAAGCAATTTCTTGCGATGCACCGCTTGTTTGTTCACTTGGCCGAATTCCTCGGCTAGTTCTTCAATTTTTTGGCGGATGGCGAGCGAACCGCGAGGATCGGCGTAACTCTCCCGACGCATGTAGTTCGGTATGGGAATGTGCCGTGCCTTGCCACAATCTAGCAGCCAAAAGTACATGTCCATCTGATCGCGGTCTTTCTCGACTCGGAATTCCTTGGCGGCCCAGCGAAGTTGGCATTGTGCCTCGGCCGACAGATACAACGCCAGACGAACCTTTTCATCGGTGACGTGGGGGTTGTGAACCATTTTCAGCAGCATTTCGGCGGCAGCCGCGACGGTTTCGTAGCAGACCGCCAATAGCTCGTAAGCACTGCGATCGAGCGGCGTGGGGGTTTCCGGGTGAGAGGTCCACAAGAAGCAATCGCGTTCGGCCCGGGCTTTGTTGAGGATCTCCTCGTCGCGGGGGGCAATAACGCGCTTGAAATCGACCCCTTGGCTCAGAAGGCGTTGTCGTTCGCCGGCCCAACGAGCGCCTTCGGCTTTCAAGCGACAACGTCGCGTGATCAAGCGCAAAATTTCTTCCAGGGGTTCGACTCCGTGTGGTCGGCGATCTGCCAACGATTCGGAAGGAGATTCCCCACCGCGTGACCGGGGGGGCAATTCCACGATGGGAAAATGGCTCCAACTGCTTGAGATGCCCAATTGGGCCGCCAGCGATGAACGCGGCCGATCTTCTCCCCCGGCAATAGCAGGCGGAGTGGCAGCGGTTGGCATCCCCGAAGTCGCGGCCGAGGTCGAGCGGGGCGAGGGGGAGGCCTCAACAACGGTCGTATTCGGCGGGGCAGCCAAACGTTTTTCGGCAGGTTCGGCCAACTCCAACAGAGTTCGCCCCAACACCACCAAGAACCGACGCAAGGCTTCATCTTGGGCCGCTTGAGCCTGCCAGCGTTGGGCCAAAGGTTCTAAAGCTGCAATTAAATCTGCAAACATATGGCTAACCTTTCTACTTCCTTCGGTCCCAGAAGCACATCGGTTCTTGACGGCCGAACAACGCAGCAAACAAGCCCTCAAGGACCATCTTCCTTAGCGGGAAGGCGAACGGGACGCTCGTTGGTGGATGTCAAAGGGACGAATCGCTGTTCCAGTTCCATCAGAAAGAGATTCAATCGACTTGGAGAACCTTCGTTGTCGACTAAGGTTAACGGACGCCGGCGCAGAGCAGACACGAGAGTTTCCCAATAAAGACGAGAATCCAGCAGTTGACGATGGATACGCAGACGAGATTCCCGTTGTTGGGCATATTCGGCTAACACCCATTCCCACGGGACACCATGGGCGAAGGCCTCCACGGCATGGGCTTGAAGTTCTTGTTCGATGGTCGAAGGTAGTTGGGTGCGGGCGCGATACCAACTTTGAAAGACCTGCCAAGTGGCTTGAGCCTGCCGGATTTTTTCTTCCGCGTCCGATTCGGCCAGACGGATCGAACGATTGGCTTGGGCCTGCGCCTCGCGTTTACGACTCAGTGCGCGCGTCTCGGCTTCGTTGATTTGCCGTTGCGCTTCTTCGGAGGCTTTGGCGACCTCGTGATAGGCCGGGACCACGGCCAACGGTGGATGCAGGTCATGAATCGCCAAACCGGTTAAGCGGATGCCGATGCCTTGGGGAGACACACGCTGAATCCGTTGATCGATGCGTGCCAAGGCTTGGCGTTGGAAATCTTCGCGTTCCGTGGTCAGCACCTGCGTAAAAGGGCGTCCGGCGATCCATTCGCGAACCACGGATTCGGTGGCCCAACGCAACAGTTCTTCGGGTTGACGCACCGTGAACAGATAACTGCGCGGGTCGCTGATCTGGTAATGCACGCTCACCAACACTTCCACCAGGTAATCATCTCCGGTGAGCATGCTAGACTCGTCGGGAATCGGACGGATGCCTTCGGCGTGGGGATTGCTCCAAATCGGAGCGTCACTAACCACGACTCGGCGAACTTGCTTCTCTTGGGCAAGTCCAATCACTCCTTGGGAAGAGCGTGTCCGATCTTGTTGGGGCAGCGAGCGGAACCCCACCTCGATCATCTGCACGCGATCGGGTTGCAGTCGCGTTACGTTTTCAATCGGCCAAGGCCAGCGTAGCCATAAGCCAGGCGTCAAATCGGTCGCGAGCGGACGACCGAAGCGTTGAACAATGCCAACTTCGTCTGGTCCGATGCGAACCAAGCAGGTCGCGGCCCATGCTATGCTCGCAAGTATCAGCAAGAACGCAAGTATCTCGCGCCACTGATGTGACAATTCGTGCAGCAGATCGTCCAACTGCCACTGATCCAACACGCGATCGAGTTTGGCCACTAGCGAACGCAAGGACTGGCCCCAAGGATGCTCGCGCAGGCGATCAAACATCAGCAACCGCATCGAGTTGAGCAAAACGGCCAATGAGCCGGCTTGGTGATACAACACTCCTACCAAGGGGGCTTTTTCGTACCAATCGGGCGAACTGGCGAATAATGGCCAAAGCCAGCCGGTGAGGGCCACTCCGATAAAATTGACGGCGAAAGCAAAAATCAGGATGTTTTGCTGAATGATCCGAACCGTCTCTCGGGAAAGGCGAACGAGCAATGGCAGCGGACGTAAGGCCTCGCCCATCAATACGATATCGCCGGCTTCCGCGGCAATGTCCGTCCCTTTAGCACCGATAGCAATGCCGACACTCGCTCGAGCTAGGGCAGGGGCGTCGTTCACGCCGTCACCAACCATAGCGACACCGTGAGGCGAGCGTGGCCCGTTGAGCTTTTCCCAGAGGGTGAGGGTGGGGGTCGCCGGCGCGACTTGGGGAGGAGTACGAAGCGTTTGTTCAAGCTGTTCGATGTACTCCAGTTTTTGCTGGGGCAACAACTCGGCACGGACTTCGGTCAAGGGCACCTGACGAGCAAGGGCATCGGCGACCGGTTGTCGATCGCCCGTCAGCAGCACCAGGGGAACGATGCCTAGTTCGCGTAGTTCGGCCAATACGCCGGCCGCTTCGGGGCGGACCCGATCGCGGGCACCAAGCAGCCCCAACAGCGTGGTTCCACGTGCTACCCCCAGCGAAGTCAGGCCGTCCTGATCGAGGCGTGCTAGCAGTTGCGTGGCCTGTTCGTTCCACTCGACCCCTTGTTCGAGTAGGAATCGGCGATTGCCGACGTGGAGGATCGAGCCGTCGATGCGTCCCTGGACTCCCCCCCCGGGATGAGCAACAAAGTCCTCCACGGCCGGTAGAGCCAATCCGCGTTCCTGGGCCGAGCGAACGATCAGTTGGGCCAGCGGATGCTCACTCTTGGCTTCAACAGCCGCGGCGAGAGTGAGAAGTTCCTGTTCCGAGATGCCCGGCAACGGCAGCAACTCGCCGAGTTCTAATTCGCCCTCGGTGAGGGTGCCGGTTTTATCAAAAGCGATGGCTCGCACCTGGGCCAAACGTTCGAGTGCGGCTCCACTTTTGATCAGGACTCCGGTTCCCGCGAGACGTCCCAAAGCGGCAATGATTGCCGCGGGAGTGGCCAGAATCAAAGCACACGGACATGCAACCACCAAGACGGCCAAAGTCGGATAGGTGCTGACACTGACAGCTGCCTTCCAGGTGGGCTTGGAACCATCGGGGCGAGTCGAACGCAATTGATGATAAACGCAGTTGCCGACGAAGGTCAGAGCCGCCAGGGCGAGGACAACAGGCAGAAACCACCGGGCCAATCGGTCGGCATGACGTTCGATGGGGGATTTTGCTTGTAGCGCCTTGGCGGTCAAGTCAATCACCTGGCCGGCAACGGTTTGCTTAGCCACTTTCTGAGCCTCGATGGTGAGGGTGCCGAACTGATTGACCGAGCCGGCCAAGACCAAGTCGCCGGGTTTTTTGTCTTGGGGGAAACTTTCTCCGGTCAAGGCACTGGTGTCGACGGTCGATTGACCTTCCAGAACGACGCCATCGGCAGGGATTTTTCCCCCCGGTTTGACTACGATCCGATCCCCCACTTGCAGTTCTTGAGTGAAAATCCGCTGTTCTTGCCCATCGCGGAGTATCCAACAACGGATCGGAAATAGTTCGGATAGTTTTCGCAAGGCGTTCTGTGTGCGGGCAAAGGTAAACGCTTCCAAGCATTCACCGACCAAGCCGATGAAAACGACCTCCGCAGCGACGAGAGGTTCGCCGATGAGAATCGCGGCAATGCAGGCGATGGCGAGCGCAAGATCGGCTCCCAGTCGGCCCTCGAATAAGGACTCCAACGAGGTGTAAAGAATGCGTGCCCCGCCGAACACGGCAGCGATCATGGCGTAGCGATAGCCGAACAGTTCGCGGTTCCAACTTGGGAGCGACCATCCTTGCGTCTGCAACCACGATTGAACGATCGGCCATAAATCGAAACCGAGCAACACCCCGATCAATCCTGTCAACGAATACAAAGACAGATTGCGCGGAGGATCAAAAACTTGCTCGGTATGTGTAATCTCACGGTGCATCGGCGTATTGGATTCGGACTATTTCAGAGAAGGTCGGGTGATCAACCGACAAGATGCAGATGCATTTTGATCAGAATAGAAAGAAAAGCTAGTTGCCGCAAGAGTTTCGTGATCGAGAACTGGACCGCTTCGAGAAAAGACGGTGTCGAATCTGGGGCTGCAATGGCACAAAAGTGGTTGTGGAGTCGTTTCGCAAAATCCTGCAAGGGGTGTTGCGAAACCGAACAATTGGGGATTGCGACATTTCTAATTGCGGAGGCGAGGGCAGGCAAAGAAATTCCCTGAGATAGCTTAAGTTCTTACTAATAGAAGGTTTGCAATCTGGCCAGTCGTGAAATGGGAGGAAAATGTTCTCATTGGTACAGCATATGCGGGTCAGGAGTTTGAGTGCTGGGTGCGAGTCCCGGAACTCAACTTCAACTGGTTGGCGAGTACCAGTTGTCCTGTGAGATGAACAACCATCCCACCTAACCTGTTCCCCCCACCTCCTAGGGGCACGAGTCTCCGTGGGTTTGCGAGTCTCTGCGGAAAACGGCTCGTGTCCCCCACTTCTTTGTTATCACCAATGCTCCATGCTTTTACAGGTCTAGCTAGAAAGAAAACTGAGGAAGATGATCTTCCTCAGCGATCGATAAAAGCAGGGGGGCTTGGAAACAATTAGCGCTTCGAGAATTGGAACGATTTACGAGCGCCTTTGCGGCCGTACTTCTTGCGTTCCTTCATCCGGCTATCCCGGGTGAGGAAACCGGAGTCGCGGAGTTTTTTGCCCAAGCTGGTTTCGCTAGGAGCGGATGCCTCGGGAGCAGGCGTGCCTTCTGTGGTAGCTAAGACCGGCGTGGTGACAGGTTTGGGAGCTGGAGGCGTGTCCGGCTCGAACATGGCTTTGATCGCCCGAGCGATCCCTTGGCTGGTGGCACCGGCTTGGCCACTTGGTCCCCCCCCGCGGACGTTCACCCAAATATCCAAGCGGTTTTGCAGATCGGTGATCTCCAAAGGACCGTAAATCGCGGCGCGGTCCTTTTCTTCGGTGAAGTAATCGCGCAACGGACGGCCGTTGATCAGGATTTGTCCTTTGCCTTCAGCAATGCGGACACGAGCGACAGCCGTCTTGCGACGACCGGTGCCGAAGGTGTAGCTTTTCTTCGTTTTCGCCATGCGTTCCGACCCTATTCCGAGTATGCGAAGAACTAGTTTTAGGCTTCATGAGAAAGTTGGAAGGCCTTCGGTTGCTGACCTTGATGCGGATGCTGCGGACCAGCGTAAATTTTGAGTTTTCCCATCTGATAGCGGCCCAGGCGATTGCGCGGGATCATCCGCTTGACTGCTAGCCGCAGGATTTCTTCGGGTTTTTTGGCCAGCATTTCTTGAGCAGGGATGATCTTTTGACCGCCTGCATAATGTGAGTACGTTTGATACGACTTTTGTTCCCACTTTTTGCCGGTGAACTTCACTTTCTCAGCATTGACAACGATGACGTAAGTCCCGGTGTCACAGTGGGGGGTGTAGTCTGGACGATGTTTCCCACGCAAGAGATTCGCGATCTTAACTGCCAACCGCCCTACAACGGCATCGGTAGCGTCGATGACGTACCACTCGGGCTGGACGGTCTGTTTCTTGGCCATGAATGTGGACATAATCATCCGATCCCGCAAAACTGACTCGAGTAAAAACCTTATCTTAGAGTCTCTCTTCCCATCGTCAAGACCGGTATGGAAAAAGCCGATGTAACTGCTGCTGACTTCCGCAAAGTTATCGTTCTCGATTCCTAGACGCGGTTGACAGCCAAACTCAAAATCGGTAAAGTCATTTCTAACCAAAATGGCTCCGTCGCCAAGTGGTAAGGCAACGGTTTGCAAAACCGTCATTCCCCGGTTCAAATCCGGGCGGAGCCTCCTTCATTACAAATACGTTTGCAGTAATCCCTCCCCATGTTTGCATTCATTTTTATTTTACTCCCATCCATAGGAAAAATCTCGTCGAAAAGAGCGTGATTCTCTCCTATAAAAGGGGTATACTCGAATTTGCCCACGAATTGCCGCAAATTTTGCCCACCTGTTTCCTGCACTTTTGATCGGGGATGGCCATGCTACGAAGGAATGTTGGTTGGGCTGGGGGAGTGCTCGCAGGGTTGCTCCTTTTCCAGACGTTGGCTAAAGCCGGATCTCCTGAAGGCATTGAATTCTTTGAAAAGAAAATTCGCCCTTTGCTGAGCGAGCATTGTCAGAAGTGCCACGGTGTCGAGAAACAGAAAGGCGGGCTTCGTCTGGACAGCAAAGCCGCTCTGGCCAAGGGAGGCGACACCGGTCCTGTGGTGGTAGCTGGCCAACCGGACAAGAGTTTGCTGATTCGCGCGGTTCGTTGGCAAGATGACCTTCGCATGCCGCCCCGCAGTAAGCTCCCGGAGTCGTTGATCGCGGATTTGACTGCTTGGGTCCGCATGGGGGCTCCTTGGCCAGAAGAGAAAGTGACGGCTGCCGCGGATGCAGAATTTCCTCTCGAGGAACGCAAGAAATTCTGGTGTTGGCAACCGATTCGTGTGCCACAGGTGCCCGCATCACCTCCGTCCGACTGGCCCATCTCACCGATCGACCGATTCATTCTTGCGAAACTTGCCGAGAAAAATCTGTCTCCCGCTCCGAGTGCAGATCGCTTGACCTTGCTGCGTCGCGTCTACTTCGATCTGATCGGACTACCGCCAACGCTCGAGGAAATCGAGGCTTTTTTGAACGATTCTTCGCCGAATCCGTTGGCCAAGGTCGTCGATCAGTTGCTGGAACGTCCGCAATTCGGCGAACGCTGGGCACGTCACTGGCTCGACTTGGTCCGCTTTGCCGAAACACGTGGGCACGAGTTTGACTATCCGATTCCCAATCCGCATCACTACCGCGATTACGTCATTCGCGCTCTGAATGCCGATGTTCCCTACGATCAGTTCGTTCGCGAACACATTGCTGGCGATCTGCTGCCGAAGCCTCGGCTGAATCCCCATGACGGATGCAACGAATCGATCCTCGGGACAGGCTTTTTCTTCTTAGGCGAAGAGGTGCATTCGCCGGTCGACATTCGCCAAGACCAAGCCGACCGCTTCGACAATCGTATCGATGTGCTAACGAAAACCTTCCTGGGGTTGACTGTCAGTTGCGCTCGTTGTCACGACCACAAGTTCGACGCGATCTCCACGCGCGATTATTACAGCTTGTTCGGCTTTCTCGAAAGCAGCGGCTATCGGTTGGCGCGAATCGACACCCTGGAGCATCATCGGCAAGTAGCGACGGCACTAGCGCAGTGGCGTGCCCAGCGTCAAGGGGAATTCGGACGTACTATCGCGGCGGTGTACCGCCCTGCAGTGTCGCGCTTGGCAGAATATCTGCTTGCCGCTCGTGCGGTGCTTCATTCTCCTATGTCGGCTGCCGAGGTAGCCAAGCAACGGAACCTCGATCCGCTACGGTTGGGGCGTTGGCTTGCCGAATTGCAGACGGCCCAGCGGGACGAACGCCATCCTTTGCATCCACTGGCGATTAAGGAAGAGGGGGCGAAACTCGTGGAACGCTGGAAACAGCGTCGTGCGGCCGCCCAGCAGGCTTGGCCGACGCTGTCGGTCATCGCAGACTACAGCGATCCCAAGACTCCTTGGATGACGGATGAATTCAGCTATGGCTTGGGGCCAGTCCCCGTGGGATCGTTGAAGTGGTCTTCTACGGGCGAGACCCCGATCGTGGGGATTCACACGCGCGCAGCAGCCGTGTTTGACCCGGCCTGGCACGTCCTCAAAGCGAAGCCGGGCGAGCAAATCGAAACCGGAGGGCTAGGAGCGTTCGATCGTTCAGGGAAAACTCTGCGCACCCCGAGTTTCACGCTCCAACCTGGGCGTGTGTACTACCTAGTTCGCGGCTCGGGGATGGCTTATGCCGCAGTCGGTCACCATGTGGTGATTCATGGCCCGCTGCATGGCCGACTGGTGCTTAGATTTCAAAGCCCCGATCGCTACACCTGGGTGGCTCATGATCTATCGCCTTATGTGGGGCAGACCACGCATATCGAATTTACGCCCAATCCAGGGGCCGAACTCAGCGTAGCGATGGTCGTTCAAGGACCGAATGCTCCGCCGACACCCGATGTGCCGATCGCAGGTTTCGACCAGTTTGCCCAATTGGCTTCTGCGGAAGCCCAAGTTGCCGGTTTGCAGAAGCGATTGCTCCAACTTTTGGATCAGTGGAGCCAATCTGGTCTGGAAAGCGAAGAAAGCGCAGCGGTGCTAGCCGACTGGTTGATGCGCTCGCCGGAACTGTTCCTCGATGCTCCGGCACGTCAGCAATGGCACGAAACGCTAGCAGTGATCCGTGGTGAACAGCAGAAAATCCTCAGGCAAATTCGCCCTGAGTCGCGGCTGGCTCCGGCGATGTGGGATGGAACCGCAGTCGATGGCCGAGTGTTTATCCGGGGATCGCATAAAGCACTCGGCGTACCTACGCCCCGCCGTTTCTTGGAAGCTCTCGTCGGGACGGAACCGATCCGTTCCCCGGGAAGCGGCCGGCTGGAATTAGCCCAATTGATGACCGATCCGAAACGCAATCCATTGCTGGCACGCGTGCAGGTCAATCGGGTTTGGCACCATCTGTTCGGCCGAGGCTTGGTCGGTTCGGTCGACAATTTCGGAGTATTAGGCGAAAAACCGACGCATCCGGAATTGTTGGACTATCTGGCGGATCAATTCATCCGCGATGGCTGGTCGCTGAAGCGGTTGATCCGTTCGCTGATCTTGACACGCACCTATCAGATGGCCAGCCGAATTGACCCAGCGACGGAGTCGCTCGATCCCGATAATCTGCTATGGCATCGGGCACGCATCCGCCGCTTGGAGGGGGAAGCGATCCGCGATGCGATGCTCGCGGTTTCGGGCCGATTACGCTCGACGATGTACGGTCCCTCGGTGCTGGTGCATCTGACCTCATTCCAAGAGGGACGCGGTCGGCCGGCTAGCGGCCCGATCGACGGAGACGGTCGGCGAAGCATCTATTTGAGTGTGCGACGCAATTTCCTGTCGCCGTTTCTGTTGGCTTTCGATACACCGATCCCCTTTTCGACCGTGGGCCGACGCACGGTTTCCAATGTGCCCGCCCAGGCGCTGATTCTGATGAACGATCCGCTGGTGCATCAACTAGCACGGCTTTGGGCCGAGCGTGCTTTGAAAATTTCCGGGTCGGCCAAAAAGCGTATCGAGTGGATGTATCGTGTGGCTTACGCACGGGCTCCGCTGCCCGAAGAATTGGCCCAATGCGAAGCATTCGTCACCGAGGGAATGACCTCGCGGCCGCCGATCGATGTGTGGAGCGATCTGGCTCATGTGCTGTTCACCGCCAAAGAGTTTATCTACCTGAACTAACCAGTGCCTTCTGTAGGGTGGGGAAGATCTCATGCCTCATGTTGCCACACCGTGTTCACGTCGAGAAATGTTGCAGCGTTGTGCCAATGGCTTCGGTGCGGTCGCGTTGTCGATGTTGCTCGCCGAGCAAGGGCGAGCCGTCGATACGGCAACCGGCAAAACCGCGACAAGGCGAGCAGTACAACATCATCCGGCGAAGGCGAAGTCCATCATTTTCCTCTACATGGATGGTGGCCCCTCGCAGGTGGACACCTTCGATCCGAAAGACATGCTAACGAAGTACAACGGCCAAGATCCGCGCCGCATCTTCAAAGTGGAACCGACACAGTTCGACAACGTCGGCGAGGTGATGGCTTCGCCGTGGAAGTTTCGGCAGTATGGTCAGAGCGGCATCGCCGTTAGTGAACTGTTTCCACACATTGCCGAATGTGTCGATGACTTGGCGGTGATCCGGTCGATGGTGTCGAATTTTCCCGAACACACGTCGGCCAACTATTTCTTGCACACCGGCACGGGCATTCAAGGCCGGCCGAGCATGGGCGCTTGGATCGGCTATGGCTTGGGGAGCGAAAACCAGGATCTGCCGGCGTTTATCGTCCTGAATGGGGGCTTGATTCCGCCGGGGGGACTGGACAATTTCAACAGCGGTTTTCTTCCAGCCGCGTTTCAAGGCTCGGTGTTCAAAGCGGCCAATCCGCCGGTCGCTAACATCCGCCGCTTGGAAGCAACCGAAGCCCAACAACGCAAACTGGCCCTTATGCGTCAGCTCGATCGCGGTTTCTCGGAGCGTTCAGGACGGGGAGACGAAATCGAGTCGGCCATCGCCAACTACGAAACCGCCTACCGAATGCAGACTTCTGTTCCTGAGTTGATGGACATTTCCTCGGAAACCGCTGCGACGCAACGCGAGTATGGCTTGGAATCGAAGTATGGCCCGACCAGGACATTTGGCACGCAATGCCTGATTGCTCGGCGACTGATTGAACGCGGAGCGCGATTCATCGAATTGACCTGCCCGAATACGGGGCATGATCGCTGGGACCAACACAGCAACCTCAAGAACGGCCACGAAGACAACGCCCGCG
The DNA here is from genome assembly GCA_937949245.1 of uncultured Gemmataceae bacterium. Classification (GTDB taxonomy): domain Bacteria; phylum Planctomycetota; class Planctomycetia; order Gemmatales; family Gemmataceae; genus CALEEC01. The sequence continues at coordinate 26,619 of CALEEC010000416.1, forward strand.
CGGTCGATCAGCCGATCGGCGCGTTGCTCAAGGATCTGAAGCGGCGTGGCTTGCTTCAGACGACCTTGGTGGTCTGGGCGGGGGAATTTGGTCGCACGCCTTTTGCTCAGGGAGCCAATGGCCGCGATCACAACCCGTTCGGTTTCTCCATCTGGTTGGCCGGCGGAGGGATCAAAGGCGGCACGGTGTACGGCGAAACCGATGAATGGGGCTACAAAGTGGTGCGAGACAAAGTCGAAATTCACGACCTGCATGCCACGATGCTGCATTTGCTGGGGGTGGATCATAAACGCCTGACTTTCCGCTTCGGTGGCCGCGATATGCGGCTGACCGATGTCCACGGCGAGGTCATTGAGAAAATCCTGGCATAAAGTCCATGAACAGATGGCGATGTGGGCTTGGTCGCCCTTTTAGCGCCCAGAACATCTCCATCTCATGTCAAGCTCAGGCAGGGCATAGCAACGCACACTCGTGCAAGGTTGGCATCAACATCGAGATGGTGCCGGTGCCACCTTGCCGCCGGCCGCTCCTGAAGATTCACGCTGCGGAGGACGATTCCCCCCTCGCCCCTCTCGTGCAGTGCCCAAGTTCACGGCTCATTCTTTACGCAAGGCTGGGATCAACGGGGCACGCAAGGTGCTGATAACGGCGATAGCAGCGACCGTCAGCCCCACCAAGATGGTCGCTCCGAGCAGAGTTGCTAGACGCAGCCAAGGGACATCACCTCCGCCGAGCAGTTGTGGGGCGACCGAGCCGAACGCGGCGATCACACCCGTCAAGATGCCGAGCAGCAACAGCAAGGCGTTCTCGGCCAACATCAGGCCGTTCAAGGTGCGTTTGCCATATCCTAACGCCCGGAGTAGCGCCAATTCGCCGCGTCGTTCCCAGACATTGCGAAGCAATACCACCGACAAGCCTAGCACCCCCAATAACAGGCCGAAGCTGCCGAGCAATTGAAAGGTGGTCAAGTAGGTGTTCTGCACTTCAAGATAAGCCGCCACGCGATCGCGACTCGGCGACACGGTGACGCCGTTGCGTCGCAGCGCCAGTGTCAGCAAGTTGGAGACTTCGGTTTCGGTCCCTGGTGCGGCTTCGATGAGGAAGAAGTTGAAATCTTCCTGGCGCGGAAACGCCTTGCGGAAGTGCGTGTCGGACAGAACGATTTCGCTCTGAAAGACGCTATCTTGCAGCAAGCCGACGATTTTCAGTCGCAGCGGGCGACCCATTTCGTCGAATAAGGCAAAGTCGGGAGGTTCGAGTACATCCCCTAATCCGCGTTTGAGCATCCATTGGGCCGAGTTTTTTTCGACGAAGACCGGAATCGGCTCTTCGGCAGCACATGGCCGCTGGAGCAAACGCCACGGATTGGCCCTTTCTTCGTCGGTCGTGGCGAGGGTGTCAGCAAACTGAAATCCGCCGCGTTCGATCAACGTATCGGGGACGCTCAACAGGCGAGGTTTATTTGCTTGATATAGATTCAAGCAACTGGCATCATCGCCCCCGCGGAGGCGGAATGAAAAAATTTTAGTCGTTTGTAACACCTTTTCGGCAGCG
>CALEEC010000417.1 GCA_937949245.1 uncultured Gemmataceae bacterium
AATATCCGATTCAAATCGTCAATGACTCGCTGACGGAAACCGTAGCGCGGTTACGTACCATGCTTGAGGAACAATTCGCTCGGAGGTGTTCGACATGCTCGACGACCTGAAGGAAGAAGCCATCGTCAACAAAGTCGGCGGTCGGTTCAAACTGTCCACGCTGATTCAAAAGCGCATGATCATGCTCAACACGGGGGCCAAGCCTCTGGTAGATCTGCGGACGAACGATAAAATGGCGATTGTCGTTGCGGAAATCTTGGCAGATAAGATCTACCTCGATACGAACAACAACGTGCAAACCCGCAACGAAAACGCGATCATCAATGATAGCACGGTCTTTCATCGGGCGATGTCCGTACCTACGCCGACGCCTCCTTCCAAGGCCAACTCGGCCACGGGTTCATCCTCGATGAGTGATTCCGACGAGTAATTCCCGGACTCTTACAATCTCGACGGACGCACCATGGCTGAATTGACCCGCCTCCCTGCAAGCGACCGACCAAGCGAATCAGACTATCAGCCGATCTCGGGATTGGCGGTCGCGGCTGTGATCGTCTCTGGGTTCTATGGGTTGATCGTGCTGACGATCACCCTGACCGCCTTTTACAATCGTAAGCCGGTCATCCTACCGGGGATCTTGCTCATCGCTCTGATCGGCGTGGGACTCTCCATCGCCGCCCGGATTGCGATTGACAAGTCTGAAGGAACGCGGGCCGGTCGGCGTTTGGTCACTTGGTCGTGGTGGATTAGTTTCTTGGCCGGGGCCGGCTACGCTGCCTATCTCGGTGCCAACGAGTTGGCAGTACGGCAACAATCGCTGGCCTATGCCGAAGCCTGGTTTGATCTGCTCAAAGAAAAAAATATCGAAGCCGCTTTCGTACAATCGCTCGAACCAGGAGTACGCAAACCCGGACGCGGCCCAGCGATCAACCCGGCTAACAAAGCCGAACTCGAAGCACGTTTCGGCAACACCGATTTGCTGATGTTCCGCAATCATGATCTGATCCGACTCTTCGCACGCAATGACAAAGAGCATATTGTCATCGAACCCAAAGGGATGAGCAATTGGAATCAGGAAGCGTTTGGCTTTACCGTGATCCAAGCGTTCACGATTCGCACGCCGGAGGGGGAAGTCGATGTTCGGCTCAATCTTAATGCGGTCAATCCCAACACCGGCCAGGAACGCGAGTGGTATGTCAAACTCGATGCCAGCCCCGTGGGATCAAATCGCCGGCTGACCGCTTACGGCAAAGCGTTGCAAGAGTTGCAATTCGACGCACGGGCGTTCATGGAGAATTGGCTACGGCTGTTGAACAACGACCAGGGATCGACCGCTTATCTGCTCACCCGCCCGGTCGAGGAACGCCGTAAGGTGATGGAACTGCGCGAGGCCATTGCGCAATCGATGGTGCTTTGCCCGCAAACGGCCCTGTGGTTTCGCCAACAATTGCTCAACCCGAAACTGTTGCCGCCGGATTCGCTTTGGATTCAAAATCGACTTACCGATCCTCCCGAGTACGCGACTTACGTCGAGAACGGCAGTTGGTTCAAGATGCTCGACGGTCGGCCGGTGGAGGAAGAAAAACTGCCGGTGATCCGCGAAATGTGGAAGACCGGTGGCTTCCGCCCAGCAGGGGTGAGCAACCCCAGCGACCGCGGCATTACCAACGAAATCGTTTGGAAAGACGATCAGTTGCTGATGATCCTGCCGCTGGAATTGGTCAGCAATCGCATGGGGGGAAGCGCTCGGGGGCAACTGGTACTGCAAGCCACCAATACGGCCTTGCTCTCGGAACTGCGGCGGCTGCGGCAGGATGGGATCGAGCATCCCACCCAATTCGTGACGGGGAACGACCCGGTGATCCTCGGCAAAATGGCCCCCGATTGGGTGGTTAAGGAAGTTCGCTCGAACCTCGAATTCATTCAACAAAGTAGTCCGGGGGGACCAGGACTACCACGGCCTTAATGAATTCGGCATCCCTTGCTCGATAGCGTGGCGCGGGCTGGATCGCGGGACCGCGAAGACCACGCTAGCGGCCGGTGCCGTACGTCTTGCGAAACACGCTTCGGACTACCATGTCGGCTGGTTGGATCGCGGATGACCTTGCCTGAGTGTGATGGCGTTCGTGTGTTCGTGTACGGCACGTTGCGTCGGGGGCAACGCAATCACCACTTGCTGAGGAGGGCAACCTTCCTCGGCGAAGCACGCACACGACCGATCTATCGGTTGGTGGACCTCGGCCCCTATCCCGGACTGTGTGATTGGCCCGAGAACGGCTTCGCGGTGCAAGGGGAAGTCTGGCAGGTCGATCCGGCAACGCTCGCTCTTTTGGATGCTCTCGAAGAGGTGCCGACGTTGTATCGTCGGCAATCGATCGAACTGCAAGACGACTTCGGGGAGGTGCAGGCGTACTTCTACAACGCCCCTTTTCCGCCGGGGTTGCCGACCAGCGATCGTTGGCCGATGCCTCAGTCCGCAAGCGATGAGCGCTGAACCATCCGATGCCTTCAGGTAAGGCAGGCAGGAAGTGGAAATGCAACGCGGGAAGAATCGGTGAAGGATCGATGCCTCCCGCGTGCGTGTCTTATGGAACCCAGGCAAGTTTTGGGAACCCAACGGCTACCGTCGTAGCACGATGAATCCATGGAATGGCCGCAGGGTACGACGACTCAGCACGCCCCAGCCCCGGCCGGCTTCACGGCGTAGCAACTTCTGCACGCCCCGGCTGGCCGCGGTGCGACGGCTCAATCGGTCTTCTGGGCTTTGTCCAATTCCGCGAGGAACTGGAAGACCTTGCCTTTGATCGACATTTGCATTTGAATTGCCTGGCCGCCCGTGACGGAAATCGAGACTAAGTCTTTGCCCGCGGCCGCTTTTCCGAAGATCTTTTCGCCCAATTTCTTTCCGACATCGGGAAGTTCGTTCTTGGCGAATGGGGCGATCTTGGCCACCTGCACTTCCAACTTTATCATCTCGGCCACGGCCGGGGCTTGCGCCATGGCCGCTTTGACCGCTGACTTGGCGTCCTGACCGACCGCGATGACCGCCAGATCGTCGCGGAAGCCGATCCAGACTACCCCTTTGCCCAAGAACGCCCGAGCAGCGGCATCGTCGAGGAACGCATCGAAGTCGATCTTGTGCAGATTGCCCGTAGGCGTCTTGTCGGCATCGAGTTGGACCCAAGGAGCCGCTTCAGGGGGCAGATGATCTTTGGCGATTTCCTTCACTGCCGCTTCGATGCCCTTGCCCTTCTGCACCTTAACACCGGCCAGCACGGTGAAATGTCCTTCGGTCGATGGTCCCAGCAAGGTCAGTCCGCCGTCGATGTCTCCCGCTTCCAGAGTCGGCCGTAAGACTTTGTGGAGCGTGCCGGCAATTTCCTTCAAACGCGGGTCCAACGGTTGGTCATTCAACTGCTTCATCGCTTCGTCGAGCAGTGGTTTGATCATCCCTTGGACCATGTCGGGCAATAGGACGTTCACGCCAGCGACCGCAGCAGCAGTCGGCGATTTCAGCGTCCCAGCCAACACGCTTTTCTTGGTGCCCATCGCGGCGATGTCGGTCGCTAAGGCAGTCCCCGGTTTGGCGGAGAATGCCAGAGACAGCCGGATATCGTCTTTCGCCGGGACAATGTCGAATTCCAGACGCAATTCGACCCCGTTGAACAACACCGACTTCCATTGCGCCATCAGGTTATCGATGGCTTTGGCTTTCAGCTTTTTTTCCAGCTCGGTTTCGGCCGGCATCGCTTTGAAGGTGGTCAAGGCGAGTTCGACTTGGCCCAAGGCCAGTTTCTTGGTTTCCTCGGAAAGTTGATCGAGACGCAAACTAGCCGACAGCAGCGGTCCCTGGGCCGGCAGGAGTTTGGCCAGATCTGGCAGTTGCTTCGCGTCGAGGTTTTTCTCTTCGATCACCGTGGCTACGAGGTGTTTCTGCACGAAGCGGAAGTACACCGGCAACGGCACGCCTTCGATATTGACGTTGTAGACCCCGTTGGCATTTTTCTGCGGCTTGTTGGGGAGGAATCGCGCCATCAGTTCCAAGACGGCGTCTTCATCCACGACAGGAATGCAGAGATACGCTCGGGTTCCCTGGACATCGGCACTCAGGTAAGCGAACAGACCCAGGGGGCGCGTCGTGTCGATGCCTTCGAGGCCTTTGGGGCCTTTGAGGGCTTCGACGATGCCCAGCCCTTGCTTGACTGCCTCTTCTTGGTTGGCCAACTGACTGAAATAGAGGGCCACCTTGGTCCAATCATCGAATGACTGTAGGCGTACCGCGATCGCTGGAGGCTCGGCCGCGTTCAGCGTGCTTCCGCTGCTGCCATTACCTCCGATACCTCCGATGCCCCACCAGAGGGCCAGACCCACCAACCAGGGGCGCATTGACATATGCGTTGCTCCTTGGAAACACCTTATCTCTGCCGCTCTGCCTTGTCCGCATCCGCAGAGCGTGCCAGCGTGCAGAGAGATACCCACCAGCAATTCCGTTGGTGTCAGATTTATAGAAAATGTTGCCCTCGAAGCAGGCACAGGAACGCGGCGAGCCGATTATCTGCTCATGGGAGAAAGGGTTGCATCGAGCGTTCGTGGGGAGGCGATGCCAGGTCGCAGGCAGCGTCCGCAGCGATCAGACACAACGGGCAGAAGCAGAAGGTGGCATCGACTGGGGTTTGCTTGGCAACCGACAAACGCCATCGTGGCAGGGGAGGAGATTCAAGCGATTTTTGGCTACCCACAAATAGATCCGTTGCCCTAATTGGGGAATTCCGGGGAAGTACATCAACGGCAGCACGGCCCACAATAACGGGACATAACGGCATAGGGTGCGAAAGCCGGCAAAGCCCGCGGTGACGCTGCGGCGATCCGGGGCAATGACGTGCATTTCTTCCAGCAACCGCTGCGGGGCGAGCGGAACGGGAATTTGCGGTAAATGCTCCACATCGCGGGCATTCTGGAACCGCAGGCGTTTCCACCAATCGATCCGCTTGAGCCAACGTGCGGTCGTTTGGCACAGCGGGCAATCCCCGTCGAAAAGAATAATCACGGCACGCGGATCGATCGGAACCTGACTTGGCGGGATCGCGGACATGATACATTCCCTTTCGCAATAGAGTTCGATAACCTCATTGTAGCCGGCCGATCCCTGCACCCCAAGGGAGAGGCGCTTGCTTTCGCAACACCGCGGAAGGTTGCCTATCCTTCCAACCGTGTATTCCCTACGATCGACAACGGGATCATGGTTGACCAGACGGATCGGTAACGCAATGAGATGATCGGCCAACAACGCGATGGTGGATCGACACACATGGAGATGATCGACCTCCACCAGACAGATAGCGCCAACGACCGGGTCGGTCACTCGGTAACGAGACGATCGATCAACAACGAGGCAAGGGCGGCGAGGGGCATCCAATCCAGGTTCGCTCGCCCCGAGGGAAGACGATAGCATGAGTAGCCACGAACGCCCGATTACGGTGCCGGACTTCCAGGCCGCCCGCTCCAAGGGGGTTCGGCTGACGGTACTGACGGCCTACGACTACACGATGGCTCGGCTGTTCGACGCTGCGGGGGTCGATGCCCTGCTGGTGGGCGATTCGTTGGGCATGGTCGTGCAAGGGCACTCGACGGCGTTGCCAGTGACGCTGGATCAGATGGTCTACCACACCCGCTGCGTGGCCAGGGGAGCGAGTCGGGCGTTGGTGATTGCCGATTTGCCCTTCATGACCTACCACTTGGGAACGACTCAAGCCCTGGCCAGCGCCGGCCGATTGCTGCAAGAAGGCGGCGCGCACGCGGTCAAGCTCGAAGGGGGTGAACGCTCGGCAGAAATGATCGCGGCCATCACCCGGGTAGATATTCCGGTCATGGGGCACATCGGCTTGACGCCGCAATCGGTGCATCGGCTGGGGGGCTTTCGCGTGCAACGCAACGCCGAGCAACTGCTGGCCGATGCCCGAGCGGTAGAACAAGCCGGAGCATTTGCTTTGGTAATCGAATGTGTGCCCAGCGAAGTGAGCAAACGGATTACCGAGAGCCTACAGATTCCGACCATCGGCATCGGAGCCGGGCCGCATTGCGATGGCCAAGTGTTGGTGGGACAAGATATGCTGGGGATGTTTCCAGACTTGCACCCGCGGTTTGTCAAACGCTTTGCTGAAGTGGGGAAACTCATCCGCGAGTCGGCCGAAGCCTTTTGCCGCGAGGTCCGCGAAGGGACTTTCCCCGCGGCGGAGCATAGCTTTCGCTAACAGGCACAACAGACGGCCCCGGACGCCGTTGGCGGAGATGGAGTCCGGCCGTCGCGCTAGAGGGATCGACCTCCGTGAATGACGCAATGGGAATCGGCCTTTTGGGCTGTGGTGTCGTCGGTAGTGGCGTCGCTCGGTTGCTGTTGGAAAAGAGCGATCGTTTGGCCAGCCGGGCGGGACGGCCGTTGGTCTTGCGTCGCGTGGCGGTGCGGGATCTGCACAAGGAACGTCCCGTCGAATTGCCGCGGTCGATGGTCACGATTGATCCGATTGCCGTGATTCGTGATCCCGATATCCAAGTGGTGGTCGAACTGATCGGCGGAGTGACCGATGCTCGGCAGTATGTGTTGGAAGCCTTGACGGCCGGCAAGCATGTGGTGACCGCGAACAAAGCGTTGTTGGCACAGCATGGGGCCGAAGTGTTCGAGTGTGCCCGCAAACACGAACGCACTGTCGCGTTTGAAGCCAGTGTCGCGGGGGGAGTGCCGATTATTGCGGCCGTTAGCCAAAGTCTTGCAGCCAATCAGATTACGTCGATCCAAGGCATCCTCAACGGCACCAGCAATTTCATTCTGACCGCAATGGCCGAGCAGGGGCAATGCTACGAAGACGCCCTGCGCGAAGCGCAAAAACTCGGTTACGCGGAAGCGGACCCGACGCTCGACGTAGATGGCGGAGACGCGGCCCATAAGTTAGCGATCCTGGCTCAGATCGCCTTCGGCATTGCGGTCCCCTTCGCCGCGATCACGCGACGTGGCATCACCGACTTGCATGCCATGGACTTGCGTTTCGCCGACGAGTTGGGATACACCATCAAACTGCTGGCCGAGGCGTGGCTGGATGGCAAACAAGTGGCGTTGCACGTCGAACCGGTGCTGCTGCGCAAAACCGACATGCTGGCCCAAGTCCGCGGAGCGTTCAACGCGATTCAAGTGGTCGGCGATGTAGTCGGCGAAACACTCTACCAAGGACCAGGTGCCGGCATGATGCCGACCGCCTCGGCAGTGGTGGCCGACCTGATCGATCTCGCCGTCGGCCGAGCGCAACGCACCTTCCAGAGCCTGAAACTTTGGTCGGCGACCAACACCGGCTTCACCATGCAGTCGCCGATGGAAGTACGGAGTCGCTTCTATTTGCGGTTGCTGGTCGAAGACCGCCCCGGCGTGTTGGCCGACATCTGTAAAGCCTTGGCCAAAGAGGAGATCAGCATTTCTTCAGTGATCCAGCACGAAGCGCTCGATGAGCAAGAAGGTGAAGTGGTGCCGTTGGTGATTATGACGCATTCGGCTCCGACGGGAAATTTTCTCAAGGCGTTGCGGCACATTGATGCGCAAAAATCCATCAGTGCCCCGGCGGTTTATTACGCCATCGCCGATTGAACCATTTTTCCTCGGGACACAAACTATTTTTCCTCTGGACATCTGCCGTCGTAGTCGCTAGGGATACAATGAGTTCCGCCTTCCGGGACCGTTGAGAAGATGACAGATCGGCTAATGGTAGTCGAGATGCGCTTCTCCGTTTCCCAACTCCGGACTGATGCGGAGAAGAGGAATCCCTATCATGGCCCATGTCGTTACTCAACCTTGCTACGATTGCAAATACACCGATTGCTGTGTCGTCTGCCCGGTAGAATGCTTCTACCAAGATGACAAGATGCTCTATATCGACCCGAATGATTGCATCGACTGCGAAGCTTGTGTGCCGGAATGCCCTGTCGAAGCGATCTACGCCGAAGCGAATGTCCCCGCTCAATGGCAGAGCTTCATTCAATTGAACGCGGAACGCTCGGCGGCTCTCAAGGGCGATGGCCACATCACCGAAAAACAAGAACCCAAAGAAGGCCCCGAGTGCAAAAAAGTCTCGGCGTGACGCCTCCAGATGCCGCAGAACGAGCCGATGTACTTCGCTCTGCGGCTTGATCTTTCCGCGGCGGTGTATCCTATTTCCTCCTGCGCGACTGAACCTCAGGCATGGCACCTCGAATCGGCGTTTTGTTGATCCAGCTCGGTACGCCCGATGCTCCGACCACCTCCGCCTTGCGACGCTATCTGCGGCAGTTCCTCAGCGATCGCCGGGTCATTGAAGTGCCACGGCTGCTGTGGTTCTTCCTGCTCAACTTGGTCATTTTGCCGTTTCGGCCCGCCCAATCGGCGGCCAAGTATCGACGCATCTGGCACCCGGAAACCGGCTCCCCCCTGCTGTTGTACACCCAGCGTCAAACCGAGCTGCTGCAACAAGCTCTTCCCGAGGTGCTGATCCGTTTCGGCATGCAGATTGGCAATCCCTCGGTGGAAACCGTCGTACACGAGATGATTGCCCAGGGCGTCGAACGCCTGATCGTGCTGCCGATGTATCCGCAATATTCTGCCACGACCACAGCATCAGCTACCGATGCCCTGTTCCGTGCCCTGATGAAAGAGCGTCGCGTCCCTGCCGTGCGGATCGTGCCGCCGTACTATGATCATCCGGCGTATATCGAAGCCTTGGCCACCGTGGTCGAAGAACAACTGGCCCAACTCGACTGGCAACCGGAACACATCGTGGTAAGCTATCACGGCATTCCGCAAGAGTACTCGCAGCGGGGCGATCCTTACGCGACGCATGTGACACGCACTACGCACGCCCTGGTCGCTCGGCTGGGGTGGAAGAAAGGCTTCTGGACCCGTACCTTCCAATCGCGGTTCGGACGTAAGCCTTGGCTAAAACCCTACACCGATGACGTCCTCGAAGCCTTGGCCAAGAAAGGGATCAAACGCGTCTTCGTCGTGCTGCCCGGCTTCACCGCTGACTGTCTAGAAACCATTGACGAAATCGGCCACGAATCGTTGGAAGTCTTCCACCAACACGGAGGCGAGAAACTGGTTCCCTGTCCCTGCCTCAATGCCCACCCTGCCTGGATTGCGGCCATGAAGCAGATCATCGAAGAGGAAGGAGCCGGTTGGTTGCATCCTTCCCGCGAAGAAACCCTAGCGGATAAAGTGGCCGCAGCAGTGAGTTGATCGGCGAAGTTGGCCTAGACAATTTTTCCCGATCGTGCTACCATAGTATTTTCGATAATTGTGGAAATTACGAGTGACCCATGCCCCACGAGTGCTGCTCGTGGGTTTTCTCACTTGAGAACTGGGTGACCTCAGTCCAATCATTCCAGATGCCCTGCCGCGGCTGAGGCACGGCAGGGGGGAAAGGGAGCAAAGGTTATGTCGATTCGGATGCGGGTACACGATCGGGAACCCATTGGCGCGGCTCTGCGTCGATTCAAGAAGTTGTTGGAACGCAGCGGGATGAAGAAAGAACTCCGCAGGCACGAATACTACGAAAAACCGTGTGAAGTGCGCCGCCGCGCCGAACTCCGCAAGCAACGCGCTATCCGCAAAGGAAGCACGGGCAACGCCTGATCGGCACCGACCGAATGACCTTCCGCCTCGGCGAACGGCAGATGTCTGCCTGGGTTCAGACGTCTTCTGGTCGCCGAGGTGCTTTTCTGGACACTTCTTCCTCCTCGACTAAACTATCGGCACGCCGTTTACGGAACGCTTCTTTCCGCTATCCGAGAACCACGCCATGCGCATCGCCGTCGCAGGGATTCTTCATGAGTCGAATACCTTTTTGCCATTTTCCGCGGATCGGCAACGCTGGCTGGAAGGCGGTTGGCACCGCGGTGCAGCGATCCCAGCGATCTGGTCGGAAGCGCATCACGAATTGGGCGGGTTTCTCACGGCATTAGCTGCGGCGCAAGTCGAAGCCGTGCCGATTGTTACGGCGGTAGCTACTCCAAGCGGGCCGGTCGTCGATGCGGTCTTCGAGGAATTGTGTGACCAACTGTTGACCGGGATCGCCGAGGCCAACGTCGCGGGGGTGCTGCTTGCCCTGCACGGCGCGATGGTCGCGGAATCATACCCGGATGCCGATACGGAAGTGGTTCGGCGTTTGCGAGCTCGCTTCGGCCGAGCGTTGCCGTTGGTTCTCACGCTCGACTATCACGGCAATTGCACCCGCGAGTTGGCCGACTTAGCCGATGCCATCGTCGCCTATCAGACCTATCCTCATATCGACCAGAGAACTTGCGGCGCGAAGGCCGCCGACCTGCTGCTGCGACGCTGCCGCGACGAAATTCGCCCCGTCACCGCCATCGCGCAACCGCGTTTGGTGCCGAACCTGCTCGGGCAAGCGACCGACCGCGAACCGATGCGTTCGTTGCTTGCTCAAGCGAGGGCTTGGGAACGTCAAGCGGGACTCTTGAGCGTTAGCCTGCTGGCCGGCTTCCCGTATGCCGATGTGCCGGAGATGGGCGCTGCGGTGATCGCGGTAGCCGACGGCGATCGACATTTAGCCAAAACCGTGGCCCAGCAATTGGCGGCAGCGATGTGGCAGGTTCGCGAGCAATTGCAGGTGCCCGCGGCGTCGGCTCGGCAAGCGGTCGCCCAAGCGATCGCGGCGACGGCGCATCCAGTGGTGCTGGTCGACATCGGCGATAATATCGGTGGAGGTGCTGCTGGAGACGGCACGGTGCTGTTGCAGGAATTGTTGCAGCAACAAGCACGCGATTTTGTCGTAGCATTGTTCGCGCCGCAAGCGGTCCAACGGGCCGCGGCAGTGGGGGTAGGGGGAACGTTGACGGCTCAGGTGGGGGGGCAAGTCGATCGCCGGCATGGCGAACCGGTGCAAGTGCATGGAACGGTGTTAGGCTTGTACGATGGTCGCTGGACTGAAGCCGAAGCCCGGCACGGGGGCCGACGTTTTCACGATCAAGGCCCCAGTGCCGTGATCGGCTTGGCGCACGGTGGCCGGTTGCTGCTGAACAGTTATCGCACCCCGCCGTTCAGTCTGGGGCAACTGACCAGCGTCGGCATTGAACCGAAGCAGATGCGCATCATTGTGGTCAAAGCCGCAGTTGCCCACCGAGCCGCGTATGACCCGATCGCGGCCCACACCATTTACGTCGACACCCCCGGCGTGACCGCCCTCGACCCCCGGCAGTTCGTCTACCACCACGTCCGGCGTCCCTTATGGCCGTTGGATACATAACTCCCGGGAAAGTCGTGGCATCGCCACTGCTTGCGGTAGGATTGCCGAAATGCTTCCGCTTCGGTTATCTATCCGCAAGTCAGCTCAGCGATTGCGTCGCCCATGGACGAAACTCCGCTGAATTCAAGTCACTGAACTCGGGAACTCGGTGATACCGAAAGTAGGCGACGATTGCCTCTTTCCACCGGGGCGAATTTTGTCCGCCGACCATCTGCAGACCTTCGCGCGAGAGGAATAGCGCGTTGCCGTCAACGAGAAACGCCAAACGAAGATCGACTCCGTTGTGCTTCAGCAACTGCTTCACTTGCTCGGTCGAGATGGGGGTGGTTTGGATGCCATGCACGTTGCAATAAGGGTAGATGTAGCCTTCCACCGCTTCAGGCCATTCCTCCGTGGTCAGGTTGTATTGGTGGAGAAACTCCAATACGCACCTCCGTCGACTCACGTCAACGGATCGCCATTTCAACGCGTCCCACTCAGTTGGATGACTCGAGTTTCCCAGCGGCGGAGGTGAGCCTGGCGTCGATTGCGTTCTTGTGGATCGCTCCCGCCGGGGGGGATCCGACGACTCGACTCTCATTGCGTTTTCGTGGAGTTCAACGCATTTATCGACGCCGGTCGTCGGGTGGGGAATGCGCTATTCCGGCAACTATGTCAACACTGTCGATGTGATGGTGCATCAGAGCTATAGCGAACTGTCGATGTTCTTCGATGGACTGATTCGACCGTCGTGGTCCCTTGACGACAATTCGCTGTGATCGTTCAATGAGAGATGCTCTCTGGAAATTCCGTAGATCCAAGCAAGCCCATCTGCCCCATGAAACTTTCGATCGGCCTTACGGGCACTTGGTTATTGTCGGTCACGCTGGCTTATGGGGAGGGGAGGAGTCCCCATGGACCGCCCAAGCCGTTGCATGCTATGTGGCCCATGCAACTGTGTCTGGTCGATGGCAGTCGCATTCGCGTGCAACCGGTGGATCTCGACTCGACCTATCTGGTCGTTCGCACCGCTTGGGCCGATCGCCTCGCAGTACCACGCAGTGCGATCGAGTCCCTTACGGTCAGCGGGGAATATCGCTTGGTCGGCTTCGACGACTTTTCCCAGTATCGCTCGATCAAACGGCGGGAGCGCGAACCGCCGATCGTCTGGTCGGCCACTCGGCAACGGCCCGTGTTGGCGCTGACACAAGCCGGCCAGTGTCAGTCCTGGAGCATCCCCCCGATGCCTGCGGGACAGTTGACGTTGCACTACTTTGATCCGGGGCCACGCTCGACCAGCGATTTCACCCTGGAACTACGCAGCGACCAGAGCACGCTGGTCATGGTACGTTGCCGGTCATTAGCGGGGCTGACGGCGGACGATCGACGACCGCAAGCCCGGCAACAACGCTGGCCGGTGCCGCGGACCCGAAGTTGGCAGCGTTTGGTCGTCCGTTGGACGCCGAACCGCTGCGAAATCTCGGTCGATGACTGGATGGCCCTGGTCAGCGAAGTGCCGCCTCCTGCAACTGCGTCGGCCGTCCGAGCAATCCACTTGCGTTGCGCTGCGACCGGTTCCCCGTGGTTGATCGACACGCTGGCCTGGGCGGAGCCGATGCGTCCGCGAACGCCCCCCGACATTCCCATCAGCCTACGCCGACTCGATGCCGTCGAAACACACGACGGGTGGACCGATTTCGGCCAACTCCACGCGATCGATCCACATCGGGGCGTAACGCTGACAATCCGCGATCAGTCCCGACACATCCCCTGGACTGCTATTGCCAGCGTGCGTTTTCGGTTCCGCGGAGCCAAGTACGCTCCCACGCAAGGCGAACACTGCTTTGTGAGCCTGCATTCCGGCGAAGGGCAACGCGACACCTTCGAGGCCGTCATCCGCGAGCAAACGCCGCATCGCCTGACCTGGCATCACGCCTTGATCGGCAAGGCGACGGTCCCCACATCACGCATTGCCGCCCAGCGACGGTTGTTCGTTGGTCAACGCTGGTCGCTTCTTGACCAACCGCTGCATTTGGGACAAGGACGCCAACCCACGCTGCTACGCCCGCAAGCCGATGCCACACATTGGAAAAACCGCTTGGGCGTGCCTGCCAACGGCGAGTCGGTCGAATTGCTGCTGACGGCTCGGCAGGTCCGTGGCGTGGTGCGGTTGTCGTTCAATGGTACGCCATTTGCCGAACTGACGAGCGGAGATCGTGCCGTGGTGACGTATCATCACCAGCGGATTCCGTTGCCGGCCGTCCAACGTCTGCGACCCGAAGACGAAGTGCGGTTCGACATTCACGCCGACGATCGGCTAGGTGCATCGACACACCTGGAAATTTATGACCTGCGGGTGCAAACCCGGCAATTGCTGCCCTGATATTCCGTTTTCCCTCATGAAGGTCCATTTTCGCTTGCGAGGAATCTATCCATGCATTGCCCAAGGTTGCTTTGGGGACTGGGGCTGAGCCTGTGGCTGCCGACGATCGTGTTGGCCCAAGCCAATGCCGAACCGTCGGCCAAGGAAATCCAAGAGGTGGTCGATAAGGCCATCGCTTTTCTGAAGACTCGGCAGAATCCCGATGGGAGTTTTGCTCCGAAATTCGGCGGACCGGGGATTTCCGGCTTGGTCGCGGCCGGGATGCTGCTTCATGGCGTGTCTCCCGACGATCCGCTGTTGGCCAAGACGTTGAAGTATCTCGAATCGAACGTCCAACCCAACGGCGGAATCTACTCCAAAGGCTTGGCCAACTATTCGACCTGCGTCGCTCTGCTGGCGTTCCAGCAAGCCAACACCAACGGCCGCTATAACCAAGTGATCCAAGCCGCGGCGAAGTATCTCAAGAGCCTACAGACCGGCGATGCGGCCGAGAGTGACACTGCCTTTGGCGGTGTCGGTTACGATGGTCGAGGTCGGCCGGATGTGTCCAATACCCAGTTTTTCCTTGAAGCTCTGCTGGCGTCCGGCGTCGCGAAAGACGATCCGGCCATCAAACGCGCGTTGGTGTTTCTCAGTCGATGCCAGAATTTGCCGGGGGAAGCCAACGATCGGCCATACGCCATCAAAGCGACGCCGGCCGACAAAGGCGGTTTCGTTTACAATCCCTTGGAAGCCGACAATGCCAAGAGTCCGAAACGCACGCCGGCTGGCGGATTGCGTTCCGAGGGGGGCATGACCTATGCGGGGCTGAAGAGTTTCTTGTACGCCGGCGTCAGCAAAGACGATCCGCGGGTCCGGGGGGCCATCGACTGGATTCGTCGTCATTACACCTTGAGCGAAAATCCTGGCATGGGCACTGCCGGGTTGTTCTACTACTACCACACCTTCGCCAAAGCGATGGATGCTCTGGGAGAAAATCCGTTTCGCGACGCCGATGGCCAGCAACATCTCTGGAAACGCGAATTGTTCGACACCTTGAAAAAGGCCCAAAATCCTGATGGCTCGTGGTCGAACAAGAATCCGGCGTTTCTCGAGAATCAGCCCGAGTTAGCGACGGCTTTTGCCCTATTGGCTCTCAGTTACGTCCGACCAACTTCACCCTGAGCGAGCAACTGGCAGACGTACCGCGATGCCACGCATGGATCGCACGACGCCACGAGGATGCCCTTTTTCTGGTCCTTCGGATCCTCCGGTGTCGCGATCCACGCCTTTCCCCTGCCGCCGAACCGAGGCTCCCCCCTACCGTCGAAGATCGCCCCCCGCGACAACGCTATCGCCCCCCGCGCCGCTGGCGCCGCCGGCATCTGAACGCAATTTTGCCCGACAACAGGAGCCGCGGACGCCAGTCCGCGGGTGTTTCAAATATAAACAATCGTGGTGAGGAAGGATACCCGACGACGGGGGTCGTCGGCGCTCATTTCGTCTCATTCGCCTCAGCACTTAGGCCAACAGGGCAGTGACGCCGATGCCGTAGAAGGTGTATTCCACATCGGCAGCGTTGTCCCATAGGCCGCCGCGGAAGCCTCCGGTGGGAACTTCCAAACGACGTGCATAGTCGCGAATCGCGTCGGCCGGCAACCGGTCGAGAGCATCAAGTTGAGCCAACGTCCAACTGCCGGTGAACGTCGATAAAAGGTCTGCGACGGGAATACGGTCGTTGGCGCGTAGTCCCCCTTCGATCGGTGAAGGAAGTTGCGTCAAAAAATCGATGACGGCTTGGCGAGCATCGTTGGTCAGTGCCTGGGTCAATTGCAAAATGCCGATAGCCGCCGCGGTAGGATTGGTGCCACTGCGACGCATCGGCGCGAATTCGACATACCCTCCGTCCTGCCGTCGCCGAGTTTGCACGAAGCGGATCAAATCGTCGGTCTGGCGAAAAGGGCGATCGAGCAATTGGTAGGTCAACATGACAAGAAAGGTGTGATAGGTGCTTCCCGCGGCGGCTTGAGGTGTTTTGGCGTAGCCGCCGTCGGGAGTGCGAAACGTCTCCAGCAGGTCGGCCACGCGGTCGGGCCAATCGCGGGGGGCCGAGGCGAATAGATCGGGACCACCGCCCAATTGAACCAGGAAGGCACTGAGCAGGAATGAGAAGAAATCGACCACGCTCGTTTGGCCGGTCATTCGCGTCTGGAGGAAGCGGGCGACACCCTGGCAGACTGGTTCATCGAGAGCTTGCAGCACGGCCAAGGTCCGCAGGGCGAAGCCGGTGTAGTAGAGATCGGACCCTCCTTCACGATCGGGAAAGCCGCCGTCGGGGTTTTGCAGTGAGCGAATCCATCGAGCATGGCGTTGGCGAAAGGCTTCGGGCAAACGGGCCACGCCATCGGCCAATTGTCCGGTCAAACGCTGCAAGTAGGCGTCGCTCATGAGGTTCATCGTTCCGCGGGGGTGACAGCTTGGGAAGGGGGCGAGACAAGGCCGAGGGAATTCACCGCGATGATGCGGTAGGTCGGCACTTTGTCAGGGGGCACCGATGTGTCGAGGAACTTCATCTCGGCCAGAGGGGGATTGGGGGTGTCGTGGTAGGATAAGCCTTGGAACAAGGGGCGTCCGGGGCTTTTGCTGGGTTTTTCGGGGAGTTCGGCGATCTGTTGGCCATCGCGTTCGATGCGGAAGCCGCGTAGCCCGCTGTCGAAATCGGCATCGGCTTGCCAGGTGAGTAGCACGCGGTTGGGGCTTTGACGTAAGGCTCGGACATGATACGGAGCGGGGGGCGGAGTGCGATCGTCGATGGTGCCGGTCTGAACGTATTGCGCCCAAGCCGAGGCAACGGCTTCGTTGGGCAACCAGACCGACTCGGCGATGGTTCCGGTGAATTGAGCGGCCGGCACAGCGCGTTGGCCGAGCAAGGGGGCTAACCAGCCGGTTTTCGGATCGATCGGCTTCAGTTGAGTCGGATTGGTCGCGCCTACTTCGGGCAGTCGCAGAGCTAAGCAGGCGTCGAAAAACGGAATAGCCAAATAACGCGATTCACCGCACTCGTGGGAAGTCTTCGGATCTGGGGCAAAGCCGATCAACGCCCCTTGGGCACGGTAGGCCCGGAACATGGCCAGGCTACCCGTCCAAGCACTTTGGAAGCGTCTGTCGCCGTTCTCTTTAGCTCCGGGGTTGAGCATCATGGGAATCTGATAGGCGGCTTGCGGGATTTTTGGAGGCGGAATTTCCCCCGCTTGCCAAGCGGAAAACGCGGTGCCCGAGCGGAACCAGATGGCCACGATACGCTGGGGAAACTCGGTTTGCATCAGACTCGACCAAAACGCTCCGCCGGAGTGCCCCCACAAGCACCACGGGGCATGCTCCAGTTCGGGATGCTTGGCTTTCTCGGCCAAATCGTGCAGGGCCCGCAGGAAGGTTTTCGCAGAGCCGTTACGGGGATCGCACCAGAGTCGGCAATTTTGCTTGTCTTGCTGGTGATACGATGGTCCCAATAAAGCACAATCCCATTTCTTGGCCAAGGCTTGCCAGTGGAGGTCGTAGGCTGCGGTCGCCCCTCCTTGGCAAGCGCCGGTGCCGCAACCGTGCTGATGCACGATCACCCCGCGAATCTTCGAGACACCTTCGGGAATCCATACCGTGAAGGTGACGCCGATGACCAACTCTCCCGGCTTCTCCGAGGGGGGATAGGTCACTTCGTAGTATTTGCCGCTCGCTTGCAGCGGGCCGGCTCCCAAGATGCTGCCTAGCAATAGACCCATCGCGATGCGATACATCGCACCATCTCCTTGGAATCGTGAGTTGTTCGGGGCAAGAACGAATCTATCCTACGACCGCTATGCAGATCGACCAACGCCCTTTGCTAGCTTGCCAGGTCAAGGCCGACAGCAGCTTCAGTCGATGAAGACGAAGGCATTGGACATCAACAAGCCATGCACATATTCGGCCCAGAGAGCCGGTGTCGGTTTTTCGCCGAGGAAGGCCTGCGCCAAACTCACTTCTGCCGGCTGGGCCCGGCGTCCGAACAGCAGGCGGTACAGATACCGCACGCGCGATTCGACCTCAGTGATCGCCGCGACGTCCCGGCGATGGACAGTCTGCGTGGCACATTCGCTGACGAAGGGATGATTCATCAGGAACAACGCTTGCGGTGCGACGGTTGTTTCGCTGCGTTGCGGATTGCAGGTATCGGGACTGGGGAAGTCAAAGGTCCGATACAGTTCGGGCACCTTTTGGCGATCGAGATAGCCGTACAGAGTGCGTCGCTGCGGCCCGCCGGCGAACAGTTGCCGGGACGAAGGGCCACCGATGCGCGGCTGATAGCGGTGGGAGACAGCGAGCAAAGCATCGCGGGTGGCTTCCCAATCGAGCCGACGACGCGGCATGCGACTGAGCAAGACATTGTCCGGGTCCAAGCGTTTGGCCTGGGGCGAGATTTTCGACGATTGCCGATAAGCAGCACTGAGGACGATTTCGCGGTGCAAGCGTTTGATCGACCACCCCTGGCGCATGAAGTGATCCGCGAGGTAGTCCAACAGTTCGGGATGGCTCGGCGGTTCACTGCGCAGGCCGAAATCGCCCAGCGTCGGCACCAACCCTCGGCCGAAATGCTGCGCCCAGATGCGGTTGACCAACACGCGTGCCGTCAACGGATTGTTCGGATCGACGATGTGGCGTGCCAATTCGAGTCGGCCGCTGCCATCCACGAATGGCCGAGCATCGGAACCCCCCAGAGCCGATAAGAAACGCCGCGAAACCGCCTCGCCGAGATTGTTCGGATTGCCTCGGACAAACACCCGGGGGGAGTAAGGTTTGGGGAGATCGGATAGCGTCATGGCCCGCGGCGGGGCACTGGGGCCGGTCGCACGCCAGCTTTCGACCTCTTTGCGGAGCTTGTCCAAGATCCCCTGCGACGGGCGATCGGGAAGCAAATCTAATTCTTGGATCTCGTGAAGCGGCAGCACCGCCGGCGAATCGGGACCGTGGAAGACCTGACGCAGTTCTTCCTTGGCTGGGTCGCTCATGCGCGTCGGCCGCAGATTCGGCGGAAGCCCGAAATTCTGGAATACCCATTCCCGTTCGACGTTCAGCAGCACCTCGGCATAACGCCGGGCCACGTCGCCCAGCGATTGAGGAGCCGGACCTTGACGGAACGCCTCGGCCAGCAGCGGATTGATCCGCATCGGTGACGCCCAAGCCGGGTCAAGCATGGCCAATATGCTGGACACCTGCGAGGCGAAGTTCGCTTCCGGCAGGTCGGCAAAACGATGCCACAGGCTCCAGACTGGATGAGCCGTCTTGCGCTGGCGTTCAAGGTAGACTTTCCAACGCAAAATCATCATCGGGTTGAGGTCGTTGCCGTCGGCAAGCAGCATGAAATCTTCGGTGGTCGGTTGCTGCCGAGCAGCATGAGCGGCAAGCAGGTATTCCGCGACACGGTGCCGCGCGCCGAGAATCAAATCGCGATGCTTGCCCCGCAGGAACGAATCGAGCTTGGCTTGGCGATCGTTCAGTTCTTGCTCAAAACGGGCGTATTCTTCGGTTCGCGGCGGTGGCTCGAACAACGGCGGGATCGGCGTTTCCTCGCAACTAGCGAACACGCCGTACAGGGCGTAGTAGTCCTTGGAGGGAATCGGATCGAATTTGTGATCGTGGCAGCGAGCGCAACTGACGGTCAGTCCAAGCAAACCGCGGGTAACGACATCGATGCGGTCGTCGATGATGTCGTGCAGATTGCCGATGAAGCGATCGCCCACGGTCAAGAAGCCTAACGCGGTCAAAGGCCGACGATCTTCCCCCAAGTCTAGTTTGTCGGCCGCCAATTGTTCGAGGATGAAGCGATCGTAAGGTTTGTCTTCGTTGAAGGAACGAATGACGTAATCGCGATAGGTCCACGCCCAGGGCAATTGGTCGCTTTGGAAAAAGACGTAGCCTTTGGTATCGGCAAAGCGAGCGATGTCGAGCCAATAACGAGCCCAGCGTTCGCCATACTCGGG
Organism: uncultured Gemmataceae bacterium; assembly: GCA_937949245.1. Classification (GTDB taxonomy): domain Bacteria; phylum Planctomycetota; class Planctomycetia; order Gemmatales; family Gemmataceae; genus CALEEC01. The sequence continues at coordinate 19,629 of CALEEC010000417.1, forward strand.
ACGAGCCAGCAGACGATCGACGACTTTCTCGAACGCATTGGGGGAAGAGTCGTTCTCGAAGTCGGCGATTTCTTCAGGAGTGGGGGGTAAGCCGATCAGCCCGAAGGTGACGCGGCGCAACCAGACCTGCCGTTCGGCCGCTGGAGCGAAGTCAAGCCCCCGCGCTTCGAGTCGGTGCAGCAGGAAGCGGTCGATCGGTCCTAGGGCGGCCATCGAGCGGACTTGCGGAATCGGCGGAGAACGTACCGGTTGGAAGGCCCAATGACGCTTCCTAGCGTCGGGGTTGGTCACTGGAGGATCAGCGACTTTGGTTTCCGGCCACGGCGCGCCCGCTTGGACCCAACGCGTCAGCGCATCGATTGCCGGACGCGGAATCGGCCCTTTAGGAGGCATTTTCAACGGTTGTTGATGGTCCAACACTTGGATCAACAGCGATTGATGGGCAGCGCCTGGCACTAACACGGGGCCGCGATCTGCTCCGCGAAGCATCGCCTCTCGGGAATCGAGCCTTAGGCCGCCTTGCTGTTTTTTCGGCCCGTGACAGTTCCAGCAATGTTCGGCGAGCAGCGGACGGATCGAGCGTTCAAAAAAATCGGTGGCGGATCGCTCTTCAGCAAACAGTGCCGGTGTCAGCAGCAAGCCTCCGAGTATGACCAAGACCCAGCAGAAAACTTTCACTCCGGCGGGATCGCCGAGCAGAGGGAACGATACAGCGAAGTTCGATCGGCGGCACATGGCAAATCGTCCGTACAAGGGAAGATCGAGGATGGACCAACGGCACCCAGCTACGGATCGTCGGTAGGCGAGTTCGGTGAAGCGTCTGTTGGGCGGGGGTGAGACGCCAGTTCGATTGTATCTCACCGCAGAGCGAGGGGGAATAGGGGGAACCCAAAATCACCGAGGTTCCCTCGGGGGAGGCCAAGGAGCCGACGACGCGAGTCGTCGGGTGGAGTCCGAACACCTCCGGTCACTTAGGTTCCCGGCTCGCCAGGAGCCGGCAGACGTGAGTCTGCCGGAGGTAAGGAATCGCTTGGGGGGCTACTTAGTCGCATTGGGGGCGGCTCCGGGGACGCCGATGGTGATCGGCACTCGGTTTTTCTTCCACTCGGCTACATCACGCAACAGCACTTCGACGGCTTTGCTGAGTTGGGAATCGACGCCCCTCGCCGCTTCATCGTGCATCGGTTCCACCAGGACATCCGGCATCACGCCTTCGCGTTCCATGTTGACCCCCTTGAGGGTGTAAACGCCGGTACGGGGAATGCGGAAGGTGGAACCATCGATCAATGTGGTTTGATAGGTAAAAATCACACTGCCGCCCGTCGGTTGGCCGACCAGTTTGCCTAGCCCTAGGGTGCGATATGCCGAGGGAAATACTTCAGCATCGCTGAACGAGCGATTGTTGATTAGCAAAACGCTGGGTTTGGTCCAACGGCGATGGTGTTGTCGCACGACGAGTCCTTCTCCGCCGTCGCGTTGTTTGAAGTAGGTATGCTCCTTGCCGCTCAGGTAAGTGAGGACTTCGTCATGGATGTAGCCCCCGCCGTTGTAGCGA
>CALEEC010000418.1 GCA_937949245.1 uncultured Gemmataceae bacterium
CCACGGCCTGATGCCCTATTCCAACGGCAAGCCCGTCCACTGGGAATTCAGCACGATCTAACGGCAACGGTTCGATTCACGGTTCCTGGCAGTCCCTAGGGCACAACGGGTAGGATGGCATGGCGGGAGGGATTGGCACGGCGGGCTAACGCCCGCCGCCAGGGAGTTAGCCCCCCCACCGAGCGGCGGGCATCAGCCCGCCGTGTCTCGTGTCTAGACGCAATCGGCGGGTGGATTGCATGACGGGTTGGATTACCACAGAGCTAACGCCCGCCGGATCTTGGCTACAAGACGGGCGGGCGTTGTTGTAGCAGTACAAAATATCCGCGAACCTCGCTCAGGGCATCGGAGTGCCGGCGGGTGCGGAACGCAATTCGTTGGGCTGCGGGATCTTGACTGGCGGAGCGACCGATTCCAACGTCGTGATCAGTTCGCCTCCTTTGTAGGTGACCAAAGCTTTGAACACGTCGTCGGAGATGGTTTCGCTGATAAATCGCACCGAACCATCGGCCATCAACGCATGTGTGCCCTTGACTCCGCCTGCGCCCACCGTCGAGACAAACGGTTTGATGCTCCCCTTCTCCGGCACGCCGCGGACAGTGGCACCGCCTCCGCGAATCCACGGACTGGGGATCGTCGGCGGAACTTGGATCATGAAGATGGTCTGTTCAGTGCCGTCGGTGATATCGGAGTAGCGAATCCGTCGATCGGTGCCGAAGCCGAACAAGCCCAACTTCTTGGCATGGGCGGGATCATTCGGGTAATAGCCGGCATTCATGCCGATGCCCGCCAGGCCAACGAAGTGCGTCGAACCGAGTTCGCGGTTATTCACGCTCGGCACACGAACCGTCCAAGTGTCTGAAGGCGTGTTCGGGGCCAGGAACTCGGGGATTAGACGCATGCCGGCCAGCAGGTTGTTTTTGTCCCCATCTTCGGGGTTGTAGTTCCACGACTGCGAGCGATCGATGCGGTCGGAGACACTGCGATGCCCCAGGTACGGCAGCAACTCGACGTGGAAACTCACCCGTTGATCCGGCGGGTACGGCAGATTGAAGCGTTTGACATCGGTGCCGCGATCAAACGCCCCCAGCGGTAGTTCCGCTTGCGGATTGGGCGTCATCTGGCGAATGGTGCTGGCCAAGTTGTACCAGTTGGTCTGTCCTGCAAGGATCATCGCCCGCCCCTTATGCGTTTCGATGAACGAGCGGACGGCCGGATCGATGCGAGTACGATACGAGGCTTTCCAATCGAGATCGAACTTGAACTTCAGCAAGCGATCGTATTGATCCATTGCGACATACGAATAATTTTGCTGAGTCGCGCCCGGCGCATTTGGGTTGAAACCCGGGTTGGGATTGAACCCATCACCGTCATCTGGGCCAAGCGGGCCACGACCCGGCCCGCCGGGGCCCATCGGAAAGCCTGGTCCTCCTGGACCACCCGGCCCCATGGGAAAGCCTGGTCCGCCTGGACCACCCGGCCCCATCGGGAACCCCGGGCCTCCTGGTCCCCCCGGAAAGCCTGGTCCGCCTGGAAAGCCTGTGCCACCGGGAACTGCGTTGGGATTATTCGGATCGAAGGCACCTCCTATCGGGAAGACCGGCGAAGCGATCAGTTCGCTCAACGACTCGGCCATCGTCGGGACAGTCGGTCGCAACAGTTGTGCCACGGCAGTAGCAGCGCGATTGTCGGGATATTCAAAGCCGAGCGTGGCCACGAAGCGGTTGGCATTGGCAGTGTTGACGATCAGCCCCAGTGTGAGATCGGGGTTGTTCGGCATCAGGTTCACGATCGGCGGAACAGGTTGTCCCGAAGCTTGGAGCATGGCCAGCAGCATCGACTTGTAGGGTGGCCGACGCCATGCAGTAACAGTGATCGGTTCGCCGTCGCGTTCCAATTCGTTGAGCATAGCTTTCAGGTCGGGATGAACCGTCAAGAAAGTCGGATTACGGGAATAGTTGGCCTTCGGAGCGTTGTTGTCCCCGGAAGGATTGGCAGGATTGTTTCCTCCGGGATTGGCCGGGCCAGTGGCTCCCGGAGTGGCCGGTCCCATGGGGATGATCGGTCCGCCGCGGCCGGGGGGAGGCGTCTTACCGACGACCGTTCCCGGATTGGCCGGTCCCATCGGTCCCACACTACCGGGACCAGCCGGGCCCATCGGACCAGTTGCTCCGGGCGGATAACCGGAGCCCATCGGGGGATAACCACCGGGGTTGGGGGCGTCGGGGTCATTGTTCGATACGTCGGCTTCGTAGATCGACTGATAAACCGGTTTGGCATCGTCGCCGAGAAACTGCTTCAGCGGGGCCACGTCCGCCACGACGAAAGTACGATCGTCGATCACAGTCAACCCCATCTCACGGCTCGGATTGGCCGCGCCGAAGGGGATGCCTAGTTTCTTGCCTTCGCTGCTGGCGACTTTGTCTAGCAGCAGGATCAGTTCATTATTCTTGACCGGGTAATACGTCCACGACTTGGTCTTCCCCTTAACGGAAACCGGCCGTTCGCCGCGGGCCATCGCGGTGCGTAAGGTTGCTTCCTGAGTAGGTTGTTGCGTCAGGAAGACGGCAAACATCCATTTGTCGGTGAAGTTCCCTGCGATCAGCATCTTGGAGACTTGCGTCGGTAGCAAGCCCAGCGAGCGTTGGAAGTACAGTGCCGAGCCTTGCCCCGCGTCGAGGTCGAACAGAGCGCGGCCGAAGGGCGTTTGCACCCACTTTTCCATGTTGACCCCGAACACCGCTTGGGTGTCGTTAGGCAACAGATTGGAGATGTCCTTTTCCGGCACCACATTGGCGGCCGCATTCGCTTTGTTCGGATCTTCGGTCGAACCGCCCCCCATGTCGGGATCGATCGTCGTTTGCGTGCTGCCGGCCTTTCCCGAGGACGAACTACTCGACGAAGACGATTTGCTGCTAGCCGACGAACCACCACCGTTGAAAATTCCGGTGGCAAACGCGATGCCCAACAGCAACAGCGCCACCCCTCCTACCCCTAGGCCGATCGTCAAGGTCGGGTTGGATTTGCCTTTTTTCTTTTCCTTCTTATTGGGCCTCTGCTCCTCGTCGTTGGCTTCGTCGCGACGGGGCAGAGGCTTGGCTTTGGATCCGCTTTTGGTCGCGGTCGATTTGCCAGCCTTGGCCGCTTTCCCTTCGCTGGCCGAAGCCGAAGTCGCTTTCTTCGACTCGACCTCGGCCACTGCGGCTTCATCGTCATCGGAATCGACCGCATTGGCGGGAGCCTCGACGACAAAGCGGTACTTGCACTTGGGACACTCGATCTTTTTGCCGACGAAGCTAAGGTCTTTGACGGTGACCATCGCTTCGCAGCTGGGGCACTGTTGCTTAAAACTGGCCATTCGGCAGCCTCCGCCCCCTTCGACCGGCATTATCGCTAACAATGATTCGAGTCGAGAGGAAGCCTAAGTTCCCAGAGAATTACCCAACGAGTATCTTACTCAGAGACGATGCAAAAATGCAAAACGATTTCGAGTTCTATTTTGGACCAGCACGCCTTCAGGGGCTAGTCGGGGGCGATTTCTCCTGATGAGTGAAACCTTTCAGGAGCATCTCCAGAGCGGCCTCGGCTTCGGAGCGGTGGTCTTGCGGAGAAGTTTGACGGATCTTGAACTTCCATCGGCGATCCCCTTGCCGCAATTCGGTCAGATAAACGACGCCGGCAAGGTTGCGATCGCGGGACGGGCCGCTATCTAGACGAACGCGCACCCCCGACAACGGGCCAATGCGTGCCGCTTCCGGGGGGGCGACGACATCGGTTCCGTACACCGAACGCAACAGGTTATGTTCGTTCCCATAACCGTCCTTTTCTGTAGCGTTCAGACGAATCAGTTCCCGAAAATCGTCTTCCGGGCGGAGCAAGGACCAATACACAGTCGTGACGGTGGCCAATTTCTCGTGGCGCAACTCGGCCATGATGCTGTGCTGCCCCAACGACCGAATCGCGATCACTTTCCAATCGGCGGACAAGGGCAGGAACGAAGCGGAGTCGAGATGCTTCAACCCCTCGGCCGTCTTTTCCAACCGCCCCGGATCGGCATGCACGATCGATAAAAACAGTCCCCCCCACCCAAGTAGCAGAAGCACCAACGCATTACGGGACATTCCCATCGTTTGCTTTCCTCGCCCCCAAAACACAAAATCCCCTGAACACGGAGCCATTGGCTTCAGTGTCGCAGGGGAACGGTGGGTTGTCCAGAACAGAACGATGTTGGCTCAGACAACGACCGTCACGGGGCCATGATCGTCGCAATGGTCGCCGTGCTTGTGATGCAGTCGGCCATCCACGAGGAAATCGAAGTGGTCGCCGTGCGGCACCTTTTGATGGCCGCAGCCTTCATGATCACAGCTACAGGCCACCAGATCGCAAACGTCGGGATTGGTGGAAGATACGGCGATGATGTGCTCATCGTAGTGCCCGTCATGGGGCGAATGCAGATGCCCATCGTGCAAGAAATCGACGTGACCATCGTGCAAAATCCGCGTGTGACCACACCCCGCGTGATGCTGATGCGAATGTTCCGCATGGACCGAATGGCTCATGGGCATTCTCCCTAGGTTCGTTCGGATGGAAGACGAATCGCTAATCCTTTCTTAGCATGACATCGACGTGGTTCCCAGGCGAACCAAAGCGAAAAACCCACCTCCAGGAGTAAAATTTCATGATACTGTCGCATTTTGTTCTTCTGATGTTCTACTTTGCAGAACCAAGTCAATCGACGGCCAAAATCTTCGCTTTCGCCGGCAGTGGCGAGCCGGGCTACAGTGGCGACAACGGCCCGGCTGTGCAAGCACGCCTGCGCGATCCGTTTGATGTGGCCGTCGATGCTGCGGGGAATGTCTTTTTCTCCGATACCAACAATCACTGCATTCGTAAGGTGGACGCGAAAACCGGCGTCATCACCACCATCGCGGGCACCGGCAAAAAAGGCTTCAGCGGGGACGGTGGACCCGCGACGCAAGCGACCATGAACGAACCGTATGGCGTGCAGGTCGATACAGCCGGGAATGTCTACTTTGTGGATCGGCTTAATGCCTGCGTGCGGAAGGTGGATGGTCAAACCGGCGTCATCACGACCATCGCGGGAGTCGGAGGGAAGAAACAGGCCACGACGCAAGCCGGGGTGGCCACGCAAACGCCGATGCTCGAACCGAACGGTATCGCCCTCGACGGCAAGGGCCAACTGTACATTGCCGATGTGTCAGCTTCGTTGATTCTGGTCGTTGATCTGGCGCAAAATACGCTGACGCCGTTCGCCGGCAAAGCGGGGGTGAAAAAGACCAGCGGCGACAACGGCGACTACCGTGACGCGACCTTCGCAGGGGCGCGAGCCGTCGCTTTCGATCGGCAAGGCCATCTGTTGGTATGCGAACGCGAAGGCCACTGCATTCGCAAAATCGACCTGACGAGTGGACGCATCACCCGTGTCGCGGGCACCGGCAAGAAAGGCTACAGCGGCGACGGGGGGGCCGCTTTGGAAGCGACCTTCAACGGACCGAAGGAACTCGAAGTCGATGCCGAGGGAAACATCTATGTAGTCGATACGGAAAATCAAGTGATCCGTAAAATCGTTGCGGCCACCGGAAAGATCGAAACCTTCGCAGGCAATGGCAAGTTGGGCAAAAGCGGCAACGACGGTCCCGCGACGGTGGCCAGCTTAGGCCGACCTCATGGCGTCGCGATCGGCCCCGATGGCAGCGTGTACATCGGCGACACGTTATCGCATCAGATTCGACGAGTGAAGTAAGGGGGCGCAGCGGCCGCGGTTGCCATCGACGGAGTTGCGTTGACTAGGCGAGCCGGCAGACGTCCGTCGCCGGAGGCATTGGCAAGGCGAGCTGGCAGACGTCCGTCGCCGGAGGCATCTACAGCGTCCACAGCCCCTAATTGCCACTACTAATCGCGTGTCCGACCAAGACTCCGGCTCCGAAAGCGATAGCCAACAGAATCACTGCCAAGACGACCAACCAAGTCGCTCGATTGGGCGAAAGATAAAAGCCCGGCGGATACAACGGCGGAGGACCACTGCCCAGAAATGGATCAGGAGTCTGAGTCAAGGGCGAAGGGGCCAATGGAAGCGGGGCAGTCCCCAGTGCTGCTGCCAAAGGCGTCGGCTTCGATGCGGCCCCCGGGGTGGCAAGAACCTTTTCCAACGCGGGATCGGATAACCGAGGTGCTTGGCTGGGAACCATTCCCCGAGGAGGCAGCGCCGGCTCGCGGGAAGCCGACCCAGGGGCAGACAGAGGCGATGCGAGCGGGGGAGGTACACTCGGTTTGACCGTCTCGCGTTTGAGTACCTCATCGAAGTCGCTACGCTCCAGCAACGAAGCTGGTGGAGGCGTCGCTACGCTTTCTGGAGGCGCAGAAGCAGGAGGACTAGCTCCAGCAGAACCTCGCGTCGTGGAAGCGGCTCGCGACCCAGCCGGGATCGCGACCGGCTCCGTAGAGACAGGGCGGTTCTCCGCCTCTTGCAGTTCTTCTTCGCTGGGAGTTGGTACAATCAATTGCTTATGGCACGTCGGACAGGTGACCACCGCACCCGCTTTTCGGCGAGCGATGCCCAGGCGTTTCCCGCAATGCACGCATTCAAATCGGATAGGCATGATCGTTCGGGCCCCGACGCCGTTGGGGGAGCGACTTGACGATAACTCTCATCTTACTCCGATTCTCGCCATTGGGAACATCTCTGGCAACGGGATGCTTGACCAAGACTTTTTCTCCGTCAGAATAAACCGAAGGATCGGACTTTTCCTGGCTCCTTGCCGAGGGCCGATGTCCTCACCAATTGGGGCTGATCCCCAAGCCGACCATGCCTGCTGGGGCTGATCCTCAACCGTACGCGGGGGCCGATTCCCCTAGCCGAGATCCAGGACCGATGATCCAGGACACAGGGCAGACGAATCCAGATACGGGCCGATGCACAGATCCGTCCCCCGGACAGATTCGACAAGTTTTCCTCTCTCCTGTTGGAGGTCGTGGCGATGAGGCGATCGCATGAACTGGGCAATTCGCTTTCGGGGCGAGGTCGCACGACGTTCCGCTGGGGCTGGTGGGGCGGTTGCGTGCTTCTAGCGGGGGCCATCTGCGGCTTGCCCGACGCCGGGCGTGCCGACGTGGTCATTCTCAAAGATGGTTACACTTTGCACGGCGTCTATGGCAAAGAAAAGGATGTCACCTTCGACAACCTCAGCGGTCAGGCGATCTCCGTCAATCGTATCGGCGGCCTGACAGCCATCGATGACGGCGTCCGTTGGATCATCTTCAGTACCAACTTTCGCCAATTGGGGGACATCGACAAGAACGTTAACATCTTTGCCAACCACATCGTCTTCAAACGCGATTTCTTCGCCAAACCGAAGGTGCCGCTGCCGGCCGCGGGAGAATTTGGCGAACCCAAGAGCGATTTCAATGATAAATGGGCACGCGTTGTGCCTATCGTTGGGCCAGGCATCAAGTCGGAGATGGTGCAATTCATTCTCGGCATCTCGCCTCATGCGGTGCAGTTGGTTTCCAGCAACTACATTTGGCGGGGTTCGTATCTGACCAAGGAATTCGAGCCGAGCCAGCTACGCAGTTGGATCATGAAGCACCAAGGGATGAAGGAAACGCCCGATAAGCCGGTCTTTGAAGTGCGGATGCGTTTGTTCCAGTTTTTCTTCCAAAGCGGTTGGCACGACGAAGCGGAATATGAACTGAATCAAGCGGCCAAACTCTTCCCCGAACAGCAAGCTAAGATCGCCGAGTTGCAAGAGAAACTGAAAATCATCCGTGCGGAACTGTTGTTGGAGGAGATCGACAAAGCCAAAGCGGCCGGTCGGCATCAATGGGCGCTAGAGCGTTTGAACAATTTCCCGCGCCAGGGCATTCCGCCAAGTATCACCGCGAAAGCGACCGCGATGTTGGCCCAGTACGAAACGGCCGTCCATCAATGGCAAGCAGCACAACGCTACCTCGACGAGGTGCCCAATTGGGGCAAAGACGTGATCCCACCATTTCTGCTGGAAGCGGCCCGGCAGATTCGCGGCGAATTGAACCTTGACAGCGTGGCCCGCGTCGAAGCCTTCGTCACTCAAGCGGAACAGGCCGAACGCGATCGCAAAGCCCAGCGGGCCGAGATGGTCAAGCCCGATGAATTGCTCGCTTTGGCGGTTACTGGTTGGTTGCAGGGTAAAAACGCGGCCGAAGCCCGTGTCGCGACCGCCGATCGTTTGTGGAAGGCACGCACGCTGATTCAAAACTACTTGACCAACGACCAGCCCGCGCTCCGGCGCAAGATGCTCGAAACCTATCTGAAAAGTTCTGAAGCCATCGATTTCGATGTCTTTGCCCAATTGGTCGCGCTCTCTCCTCCGCCGTTGGCCGATCCCAAGGTCGAACCGCAAAAACCGATCGAAATGCGCTCGGAACCGACGAAAAACTTGCTCAACGGAATCGAATACATCGTCCAATTGCCGCCGGAGTATCAACACTCTCGGCCGTATCCGCTGTTGATCGCCTTGCAAGATCCAAAGGAAAAGCCGACCGTTATGTTCCAGCGGCTTGGTGCGGAAGCGGCCAAACACGGCTACATCCTCGCGGTGCCCAAAATGGTCGGTAGCCTGATGTCGCCGATCCACGATTGGACTCGCAGCGACCGGCTAGACCTGCCCCACCTACTGCGGGATCTGCGTCGGCGTTTCCATGTCGATTCGGATCGCGTCTTCCTGTTGGGCAATGCCGAGGGGGCAAGCATGGCGTTCGACTTGGCGGTGTCGCACCCCGATTTGTTGGCCGGGGTGCTGCCGGTTAATCCCGTGCCGTCGTGGAAGGTGATGTTCGACTATTGGCGGAATGCCCAGTATCTGCCGTTTTACACCGTCATGGGGAGCCTCACCGGCGATGCCCCCGAGCAGATGCGGAAAATCCTCACCGAATGGATGCCCCGCGGCTATCCGAGCCTGACGGTTGTTTACAAAGGCCGCGTCCGCGAGTGGTTCGCGGGAGAGGTGCCGTACATGTTCGATTGGATGAGCCGGAAAAAACGTGTCCATGCTTTCCCCAATCTCGGCACCAAGCTCGGCTTCGGCGAAGAAGGGGAAGAGTTTCGCTCCCTACGCAAGTCGGACAATCGCTTCTATTGGCTAAGCACCGATGAAGTGATGGATCGCTATTTGCTCGAACACCGCCGACCCAATGGCCAATCGTTGGCTGCCAAGTTTTTCGGCAAGATCCTTGAAGGCAACCAGATTCAAGTACACACGCTCGGTCTGAAGAATGTCACCATCTGGCTGGAGCGTGGCATGATCGACTTCGAGCGGCAGGTCAGCATCGTT
>CALEEC010000419.1 GCA_937949245.1 uncultured Gemmataceae bacterium
GGAAGACCGCGACAACGATGGCAAAGCCGACAAACTTACGGTTTTCTACGACAAACTCCACTGTCCGACGGGTTTCGAGTTTTTCAATGGTGGGGTTTTAGTAGTCGATCAACCGCGGTTGCTGTGGTTGAAAGACACCGATGGAGATGACAAAGTGGATGTCGTCGTCCAGGTACTCGATGGATGGGCCACGGAAGACACCCATCACACGGTAGGTGCCTTTGAATACAATCATGGCGGACTATTGCATATGCTCGAAGGCATTGCCATGAGCACGACCGTCGAAACTCCCTGGGGACCGTTCCGCAACTTCGGCACTCCCGGGGCTTACGTCGTCGATCCGCGAACCTGGAAGATTCGCCATTTCGTCACCCCCGGGTACGGCAATCCGTGGTGCTACGTCTTTAACGAATGGAGCCAAGGGATCGTCGGTGATGGAACCACGGCCAATCAACACTGGGATACGCCCTTGTCGGGTGCCCAATTCCCAGGACGAAAGGGGTTGAATCCGGTATTCCCCACCGATGGCATGCGACCGGTGGTCGGCAGTGAATTTCTAGTCAGCCGACATTTCCCCGAGGACGTGCAAGACCAGTTTACCTACGCTTGCGTGATCAACATGAACGGCATGCCACGTTGGAAAATCTTCGACGATGGTGCCGGCTACAAAGGCATTCGGATTCGTCAGTCCGACGGCCGAACGCCGTTCGACCTAATCCGTTCGACCGACAAACACTTCCGCCCTGTCGATCCGCAGATTGGCCCCGATGGTGCGTTGTGGTTTGGCGATTGGGCCAATGCCTTGATCGGGCACATGCAATATAGCCAACGCGACCCGAACCGCGATCATCAACTGGGGCGGATCTATCGCTTGGTCTACAAAGGAAAGCCTCTGTTGAAGCCCGTGACGCAGTTTGGCAAGAGCAATGCCGAGGTTCTGGAGCAACTGCGGGAATACGAATGGCGGACGCGCTATCGTGCCCGCCGGGAATTGCAAAATCGCCCCGCGAAAGAAGTCTTACCCGCCGTGGCCGCCTGGGTCAGCCAATTGAAAGCCGATGATCCCGCTTACGATCGACTGCGTTGCGAAGCCTTGTGGATTCAACAAAGTTTCCATGCCATCGATATGAACTTGTTGAAGCAAGTTTTGGCCGCCAAGACGCCTCAAGCCCGAGCCGCGGCTGTGCGGATCGTCGCAGATGAACGCGACTATCTGCCTGAAGCCCTGGCACTGCTGAAAGAGGCAGCCAACGACGAAAACCTCCGCGTGCGTACCGAGGCAGTGCGTGGGCTGAGCTTCTTCCCGACGACGGATGCCATGCAAGCCGTTGTCGCTTCGTTGAAGAAACAACCCGATTACTACCTCAAGTACACTGCCGAAGCCGCCTTGGCTGCCAATCCCTCTGCTTGGCAAGGCTTGTACGTCAAGGGGGAACTAGCCAAGGATGATCCCGAAACCAGGAAAATGCTCGACGGTATTATCTCCTCGTCGAAGATTGGCGCGCAAGCGGTGCCGTACCTGCAGCAGTTGCTCGGCAAAGACCCGCTCACCCCGGAAACCCGCAACAAAGCGATCCAGGCTTTGGCCGACTTGAGAGGAGGCAACGCCAAGAACGGCAAAGCGGTCTTCCGGCGGAATTGCATCGCTTGCCATAAGGTCTTCAATGAAGGCAATGAGTATGGCCCCAACATGAATGAAGTCGGCAAACGTTTGACGCGTTTCAAGATCGTCGAATCGATCATCGATCCTAACGCCGAATTGGACGCGAAATATCAATCGACCCGCATCGACACCATCGACGGCAAGAGCATCACAGGTCTGGTGGTCAGCGAAACCCCGCAACAGCTCGTCCTCTTTGACGGCAAAGAGAAAAAGACCATCGACAAGAAAAACATCGAGGAACGCACGGTTCTCAAACAAAGCAGCATGCCTGAAGGATTGGCAGGCTCGATGGCTCCGGTAGAATTTCTCGATGTCATCGAATTCTTGTCGAGTTTGAAGTAATCGCAGTTGCGTCGAATTGCTATCCAATCCTCAATCCGAGCATTTTCCTTCGGATTGAGGATTGCTGCTTTCGTAGCCTAGTAAAACCTCTACGCGCGATGGAACTTTCTCTCTTGAGCTTTTGAGGAGTACTTTCGATGCGGGTGACGCAAATGGTCCATCGTCCAAAAGTCTTGGTTTCCGATTTTGATGGCACCATGACTGCGGTCGATTTTTATCGCCTGACCATCGATCGCCTTTTGCCTGCCGGAGCGGAAACCCACTGGACCGACTACCGCACCGGAAAAAAGACCCACTTTCAAGCCTTGGCCGCGATCTATACCGGCATTCGGGCGAGCGAAGCGACCGTCCTCGAAATGCTTCAAGAGATGCACCTAGAACCACGTTTATCCGAGTTGCTACAACAATTGAACGCGGCGAACTGGGATCTGGTGATCGTCTCGGCCGGTTGTGGTTGGTACATCGACCGGTTGTTGTCCCAAGTCGGCGTCTCGGTGCCGGTATTCACCAACCCGGGACGCTTCGTCGAAGGACTGGGCTTGCTCATGCGAGAACCGATCGAGTCGCCGTATCATCACCCCGAAACCGGCATCGACAAAGCCGCGGTGGTGCGGGACTTAGTCGAAGCCGGCAAGACCGTCGCTTTCGCCGGGGACGGCTACCCCGATACGCCGGCTGCTCGATTGGTGCCCCCGTCGTTGCGTTTTGCCAAAGATGCCTTGGCTGAATCGCTCCAAGCCAGCGGCGAAGGCTGGATTGCTTTTTCGCGTTGGGCCGAAGTCGTCGAACATCTCCTAAAAAACACTTGACACCAGGCACCGTGTGCCCAACTTCGTCATCTTGAACCAAGCTGGTCAAGCATCTGCTGAAAGGTACTCCATGAACCAATTGCAAATCCCGATTCCTTCGTTGGTGCGGATTAAGCCCGGTGCCTTACCTCGATTGGGAATCTACTTGCAACGCCAGCAGATGACGCGAATCGCTTGGCTGTACAGTGCGGGGCTTCCCCAAACTATTCTCGATATCATTGAGCAATCGCTTCAACAGTCCCACATTATCACTGAATGTCGCGCGGAAGTGCATTCCTCGTCGTTTGAAGAGGCGGTCGAGCGGTTCGTGGCCTTACCGACCAGTTGTCAGGCCATTCTCGGCGTCGGCGGTGGAAAAGCCTTGGATTTGGCCAAACACGTCGCTTTTCTGGCTAATCGTCCCTATTTCACGGTGCCGACCTCGCTATCGAACGACAGCTTTTGCAGTCCCACGGCCAGCCTAACGATTGCCGGCCAACGGCGTTCTTTGCGGAGCAAACCGCCGGAAGGTGTGATTCTCGATACCAGTATCATCGCTCAGGCCCCCGAGGTACTCTGGTGGTCCGGTGTAGGGGATCTTGTCGCGAAGATCACTGCGGTGGCCGACTGGAAACGGGCATTTCACGCCGTTGGCGAGCCGATTAACGATTTAGCCGCTCTGCTATCGGATGCTACGGTATACCAATTTTTCGCGCGACCGGAACGGTCGTTGGAGGGGATTCGCCTGTTAGGGACCGCGTTTTTGCTCAACGGCATGGCTATGACGATCTGCGGTTCCTCGCGACCAGCCAGCGGAGCCGAACATCTGATTTCGCACGCCCTCGACGCTATCTCGGCACGTCCGCGCCTGCACGGCTTGCAAGTCGGCGTAGCGACCTATCTGGTCAGTCGCTTGCAAGGCGGTTCCCGCACCGAGGAAATTGCCACGCTCTTCGACCGCACCCGATTTTGGGACGCCATTCGTGCCGATCCGTTCGACCGCCAGGAATGGCAGCAAGCCATCACCTTAGCACCGACGATCAAAGCAAATTTCTACACCGTCCTCAACGAAGGTGATGCATGGCGACAAATCGAGGAATGGATCGAAGCCGACCCACGTTTGCAGGGTTTATTCCGTTGATGCGGGTAGAGGAGCGAGGATCTCTAGCACCTCGATCGCCGGTCGGCCGTCGCAATATATGACGCCGATCCGGCCGTAACTTTCGGCCCCCTCGGGCACGCTGAACCAATCCGCCATCGAACGGCCGATACGCACTTTGAGAAACGAAGTCGGCTCGATGCGCCGCAGCACATCGTTTTCGATCAGAATCCGTCCCAACGGAGTCTGCCCCGCAATGATGGCTTCGCGCACCGCGGCCGAACAGCAGTCGAGATCAATACGGACGATACCGAACTGGACCACCTGCCCCGAATCGCGTAACGACAGCAGGATCTTGCGACAATAGATCGAACCTTCCAACCGCGCCATCAGCACGCGAACATTCACCGGTTGACCATAGTAGGCCTCGACGGTGACCGTCATATGATGAGTATGCACCAACAATTGGTGGTAGGGCTGAGGGACCGCATCTGCCGACACCATCTGCACCGCCGGGACATAAGCCGGATTAGGAAACAGAGCTAGCATCGATTCGAGAGACGGTCCCTGCGACACAGTCATCGGTTGAGTTCCACCATAAACACCGCAGGTTGAGGTTCCTCGGGGATCGCAGTGCGTTCCAAAACGGTATCGACCAGATAATACAGCAGTTCGCGTAGCGGTTCCGGTTGTACCTCGTCGGCCAAAGCCTCGGCACGCGCTCGGAACTTCTCTACCATCGCGTCGGCTTTCTCGAAGACCTTCCATTTATGGAATAGCGTTCGCACCCGTTGCAGCACCCGCTCCGATGCCTCGCCTTGTTTTTCTTGACGAATCAAGTGCAACAATTCTTCACGTTCCGCGGGAGTAGCAGCTTCCAAAGCCAGGGCCAACAACAACGTCGGCCGAGCCGACAACACATCTTGGCCGGCAACCAATTTATTGTTGTCGTCGCTGGTCCAGTCCTTGAAATCGTTCAGGATCTGGAAGGCGACCCCGATGTTTCGACTGAAATCGGCGATCAGTTTATCATACGCCTCCGTGGGGCCGGCCAAGCGGATGCCCGTGTACAAAGCGGCCTCGAACGCGGGAGCCGTCTTCAAGGCGTAGATCTTCAGCGCATCAAGAGGCGTCAGGGTCTGATCGAAGGCATCGCGCCACAACAACTCGGCTCCTTGGCCTTCGCATAAACGCATGTGAGCATCGGCCAATTTGTCGAGAATGTCACTCGCCGTGTCTCCCCCTAGAGTTTGGCGTTCGCGGCTGACCAAACGATAGCCCATGCCGATGAGGTAGTCACCGACGTTGATGGCCGTAGGCACGCCGTATTTGCGGTGCAATGTCACTTCGCCATAGCGGTAGGTGTCGTCATCCTGAATGTCATCGTGAACCAACGAGGCTTTGTGAAAGGCTTCGATCGCCAAAGCTGCCCGCCGAACTGCATCAGGGAGATCGATGTCATCGGCACGGAGTGTGCCCTTGCCGCCCTTCAAGGCATCGTAAGCCGCCAGGGTGATAAACGGTCGCGCCCGCTTCCCCCCTCGAGCCAGGAAGTCGTAAGCGATGGCTTCCTGACGAACCAGCGGATCGGGATGATTCAATCCTTGCTCCACGTGCTGCAACTTCGCTTGCCCGAAGCGGGTTCGCGGAGCCAAACGCGACAACTCCGGTTCCTCGAACAGGGCGTTGGCCGAACGCATCAGGTGCATCCAGGTTTTGGTCGATTGCTCGGGAGGTTCGGTCTTCAATTCGATCATTTGGGCTACCCAGTCGTCATCGACTGAGGTGCTCCTGCAGTTGCTCGACAGCAGCGGGGTCGCGACACAAGGAATGCCGGCCAACAGCACCTTATCAAACGCCTTTTCCAAGACGTTGAGGCATGCCACTCCCACGATGGCATCGACGTGGCCCGAGACGATGATTTTCAGCACAATCGGCGTGCCCTCGGAGACGAGGACTTTGTAGCCGAGTTCTTCGGCACGCACTTTGAAGTCGGCGACGGAGCAGGCTCCACACTTCTTGCAGTCCAGGCCGAACTCATCGTAATCCGCGGGGCAGCCCTCGGCGTTTTTCAAGCAATGAGGCAGTAGCAGCAGCCGGCGGTGGAAGGGAATGGCCGCGACTTGTTCGCGCCAGAATTCGTTGGCGACCGCCACTAAAGTGAAACCGAGATATTGTTCCCCCAAGCCCAGGTGCTGCAGCACCGCTTCGGCCGTGGCTCGGCTCTCGTCGCGCGACAAAGGTTTGGTTTTATCGAGCTTCGATGCGAACTGTGCCGCGACTTCCCGAATCCGATCACGCAACTGGCGTGTTTCGGGAATCACTTTCAAATGGGCCGTTGAAGGCTTCTTATTTTTCGGTTCAGGGGGACTATCCGGCTGCGTCTCCAAGACAGTAGACACGGCGGGTTCCTTCTCTGGAGTGCAAAAGGTAGGATACACCACTCTTCCGAGTGGATCGACAAAACCGGATGCACCGACTCCCCTTACGGAGCAGGCCACATCCACTGAAGATTATCGGTATGGCTATGGTAAAACGCCAGAGCCTACCTCGACTTTTCTCCCAAGAAATCCAACGGCCGATCCTTCTGAAGCATCGCGACTCCACGACCTCGGAGGGACATGATCCGTCCCGCGATAGCAACTTCAAGCACAGGTCGCCTGTATGACTCTTCAACACATCGCGATTCTAACTACCAGCTGCCCCGCAACGGTTCTACGCATTGCGATCCAACTACTGATAGTATGCATGGTCCGTTCCATCCATCACGATTCAACCGCCGATAGTGTGCATGGTCCGTTCGGGTTTGATGAAACGGGCCGTATTGATTTCGTGCCCTTCCCACTTTGTCCAAACGCTGCGTCGCACGGCGGCGATGATGCCGGTTTCATCGGGAGTCGGTGACCGACGTAGCAGGGTTTTGATGTCGACCTCCTCCAGCGAGAACAGGCAATTGCGCAGTTTTCCCTCGGCCGTCAGGCGGATGCGGTTGCAACTGTGGCAAAATGGCCGAGAGATCGACGCAATCAAACCGACTCGCCCTCCTCCATCGGCGTAGACATAGTCCTGTGCCGGGGAGCGTGGGTCGGCATCTGCAGCCGGGATCAGCGGCCCAAATTCGGCTTCCAACAACGCCACGATCTCGTGAGCGAAGAACACTTTCTGACGTTCCCAAGCATTCGCACCGATCGGCATGTATTCGATGAAACGTAGTTCCAGTCCGTTTAGCCGAGCGTAACGGGCCAAGGGAACGGCATCATGTTCCGACACGCCACGGATGCTGACGGCATTGATTTTCACCCGCTCGAAGCCGGCTTGCTGCGCGGCTTCAATTCCTTTCAACACCGCTTCCAAGCCATCGCGTCGCGTCAATTGCCGAAAACGTTCGGGGTCGAGGGTATCGAGACTCACATTGATTCGGTGCAAGCCCGCTTCGCGCAACGATCGCGCATGTTCCGCCAACAGAATGCCGTTGGTCGTCAACCCCACATCGCGGATGCCCGGCACCTGCACCAGCATTTCGATCAACTTCGGCAGTCGGCGACGCATCAACGGTTCGCCCCCGGTCAGACGGATCTTGTCGATGCCCAACGGAGCGACGATACGGACGAAATCGCGGATTTCCTCGAAGGTCAGCAACTCACTGCGATCGCGAAACGTCACCTCCTCGGGCATGCAATAGACACATCGCAAATTGCAGCGATCGGTCACACTGATGCGCAAGTTGTTATGGATTCGGCCAAAAGTATCCACCAAACCGACTTGATCTTGGGGCGGATCGGCAGGCTGCGACAACGGTAACGGCACACGAAGCACCATGTGATCGACTCACAGACCAACGGCCAGGGCAGGAGGAATAAGGTTCATCGGCTGGCCTTCACCGCGGAGTTTGGGGCGGATGAATCCATTGCGTTTGGCCATTCGGTGCATTTTCGCGTTTCCAAATCGGCACGACTTCTTTCAAGCGATCGATGGCAAATCGGCACGCTTCAAACGCCTCTGCCCGATGCGGACACGACACCGCAACCAACACGCTAATTTCGCCAACGACCAATCGGCCCAAGCGATGGATCAGCGCGATCTCACCGATCGGCCAGCGTTGGCGGACTTCGGCTTCGATCTCGGCCATTTTTTTCTCAGCCATCGGCGGGTAGGCTTCGTAGTCGAGCGCTACAGTCACTTCGTCGCCGGTCAGATCCCGTACCGTTCCAAGGAAGGTCACCACAGCCCCGCAGTGGGGCCGACGGACGAACTCCGTCCACTGCTGAGCGTCGATTGCTTCGGTGGTCAGTCGAATCATCGTTCGGCACCTCCCGAGCCACCGCTGACCGGCGGGAGTAGCGCGATCTCAGCCCCCGGTGGCACCGAAGTTGTATCCTCCGCATACTCAGCATCGACAGCGACAGCACACCGGGGCACCCACTCGGCCAAGATGGGCACTTGTTCCGTTAACGCTTGACGGAGCTGGGAAACTTGGCAGGTATCCGTCACCTGGATTTCTACCCGATCATTGCCACACCGTTCCCGCAAATGTGCGAAAACGCGAACCGTTACCGTACGCATGAATCATAAACTCAGCCGCGATGCGAAGGTTACTCCCTACCATCATGTTAGTCGTAAGCCTCACCGCGGCCAAGTCGGTATAGGTTTGGCATTCTCACGAACCGCATTGCCGTCAGTGGCATACCGCCGTTCTTCGCTTTGGATTGGCAAGCAACGTCGATTGCACCAACGTTGCCGTCACCCACTGCTGCTTACCATCGCCCAATTCGGCATCAACGTACCGTCATCGGCAGCTTGCCGTCTCCGCCCCCCAAGCGTCTCAGTAGATCGGCAAGCACGCCGGTTCTGAGGTAAGTAGCGTGATTGGACCTCGCTAGGCTACTCTTTCCAAGCCCAGTCCGAAGGTTTGACTCCCCTTTTGAAACCGTTGAATGCGTAAGGCGTGGGTATGAATTCGCTCACGAAATCGACCTTGGCTTTCTGCGGGATCTGGTCTTCCATCCCCAAGCACCAGTAGACGGCATTAACAAGCAAACGCCGGAACCCTTCGCTAGCCAAATCGGTCGAAGATCCCATGGTCGTCGTAAACACCCGTGCCGTCTTGCCTGCGGCCCCCTTGAAGGTTTTGGTCCACGCGATGGGCATCATCGGTTCGTTTTTCTTACCACTCACGGGGGGATCGGTCGGTTTCATCCCGGTCAACACTTGCCCCAGCACTAGCGGCAGACTGTCGCCCGGCAAGGGGAGTCGCACGGTGTACACATCGGTAGGTCCCCAGATGTCGCCATCGGCTAAGCCGCGCAAGATCGGATGTTTTTCTTGTTCCTTGACCAAGATCCCGCGGGTGCTTTCCTTGCCGTGATGACCATGATGTGCGATCCACGTTTCACCGAGTACTTGCCGACCGAAGCCATCCTCCCACTCTTTGGACTTCCACGAATACTTCGAGTAGGTTTTGCCGGCGGGAATGCTAAAGGCATGCGTCGCGGTACGCAATCCCATGATCGGTTTGCCCGATTGAACGTATTCGTCGATATACTTCATTTGCTCATCAGGCAGGTTCCGAAACCGCAGCAGAAAGATCGCCAGATCCGCCGATCGCAGAGCTTCTAGCCCGGGGATATTGTCCAGCACATTGGGATTGATCGTCCCAGTTTGGGGATCGATGGCGAACAGAACGGTACATTTGAACCCGTGATGCTTTGCCAGAATCTGAGCCAAAGCGGGTGCTGTCTCTTCCGAACGGTATTCTTCGTCGCCACTGATGAGCACAATGTGCTTGCCTTTGCCCGGCCCTTCTTTGCCCTCGTAGACAACCCATGGATCGGCCGCCCCGAGAGTTGCCGGACCGAACAGGAATACCAGAATGCTCCAGCAGAAGGAAAATGGTCGATGATTCATGTTGCTGCCACACCACACAGAGATTGAGGAAAGGAATGAAACTTGGCTCTAGTCATGGTCTAGCCATTCGTGCCGCCCCAAGTTCCCCTCCATCGTACAGAAATCATCCCCGCAACGAAAACTGCGGCGGCACTTCTCACTGCGGCGGCACTTCTCCAAGTGAGATTCCCCCTGCACTTCCCGAAGTGAAGTCTCATCACACGGTACTTACTACCTGAAGCGAGAAACTCACGATGCTTTCCCAGCGAATCTCACCCGAGCTTCGTGAGACGCGATGGGGTTCCTCTCCAATCATCTCCCGAAGCAGGGGCGACACCAACCATGTTTCCCCAAGCGAAGGCTCAGGCTAGCACTTCGCGAATGGGGTGACACTCTTCGTGAGCAATCGGCAAAGGTTGCCCGCCATTGTTGTACTCGGTCGTTTGAGGATCAATCCCCAGAGCACGGAACCAAGTGTGGAACAGATGGCCAATGTCGTGTTCTTCGCTAGTTACCCAAGTACCCAGGCATTGGTTTTGCCGGCGACGACACCATGTTTCAGGCCACAACCGGCCATGGCCAGCGACCATGCCTCGGGCCAATGATCGCGTCCCAAGTGACCGTTGATCCGTGGCGTTCGGCCAAACTCGGACATCGCGATCACCAACGTATGTTCCAACATGCCTCGCTCATGCAGATCTTCGATGACCGCGGCAAAAGCCCGGTCGAACTTCGGCACCAAACTGAGGTGCGCGTTGAAGTTATCGCCATGCGTATCCCAGCCGTAAGAAGTCACTTTGACGAACGTGACTCCCGCTTCGAGCATTCGCCGAGCCATCAGCACATGCCGACCGAGGTCGGACGGGCCGTAACGTTCGACATCTTTGGGCGAAAAGGTAGTGGTGTCGAACAAATCTCGGCGTTTTTGCAATTGGGCGGCCATCTCGTAGACGTAGGCGTTGGCCTCGGTATTCGCTTTGGCTCGCCGTTGCGTGTAAGAGCGATCGGCAAATTGACGCAACTCATTGCGTTGTTCATCGTCTTGTCCGACATCCAATCGGGACGCAGCAAGTTTTCCGGCGGTTTGCCATCGCCTGGAGCCAATGACCCATATTTCGCCGGCAGAAACCCCGCATCTTGTGGAATGAAGCCGCCACTGCCCGGCTTGATCCAGATGTAAGGAGGCAAACCAGTTTGGCCCAGTCCCAAGAGTTTGGCCACCGCCGAGCCGAAAAAGGGGTAGGTTACGCCACGGTTTTTCGAATCGCCACGTTGAATCCGTGCCACCCCAGCGGAATGCGAATTATCCTTGGT
>CALEEC010000420.1 GCA_937949245.1 uncultured Gemmataceae bacterium
AGGTTTGGCTTCAGCGTGTGCAAATTCCGTTTACCGCTACTGCAGGATGAAACTTCAGGAAGTGAGGAAAGGAATTTTCGGTAACACAGCGTATTCAGGGTTCGTCACCGTATCTGTACCAAGAAGGTTCGTTGCATCCGAGAGTTCTTTCCGTCGATCGGTAAGCAGCAAAGATAGAAACTTTCGCCAGCAGCATTGGTGAGTAGGAAGAAATTATCGGAGGAGGCTTGTCAAGTTGAGAAGCATCGATTATATTCACAAAGTAGAAAATGGTGGGTGTAGCTCAGTTGGATAGAGCATCAGATTGTGGCTCTGAGGGTCGCGGGTTCGAATCCCGTCACTCACCCTGTTCCTAAATACTGCTACTGTTGAATGTAGATCACTTCCGCGTTGGATTTCCTGCCTTGTCGATCCTCTCTGCTTCATCACGGTAATGTATCCTTAGTAGCCCGGCACACAGTAATAAGCCGAAGATCTTTCCCGTGCGCCTGCCTACCGGCGAGTCCGATCTTCCAGAAACCACCTTTGCATCTCCATGTTGGCACAATCTCTGAGATTTGATACCCTCATGCGACTTGAATCGTAGACTATCTTCTCGGGCATTCCCGAGCCAACGAAGCGGGAGTCGTAGCCAATGCGACCAATGCAATTACGGATCGCTAATTCATCATACTGGTTCTGGCCGGTTTGGATAACCATCGGAATTTGTTCTGTCACGAGTGCTCAAGAAGCACCTGAACATCCTTATTTTCCGTTGAAGATTGGCACGAAATGGTTCTACACCACTTCGGGGCAAATGTTTACGATTGAAGTGGTCAAGCAAGAAAACGTGGACGAAGTCCCTTGCTTACGTTTAGAAGCTCGGGTCCAGCAAAACTTGGTAGCTACCGAACACCTAAAAGTAGACACATCCGGGGTTTGGCGATATCAGATCAATGGGCAGAAACCCGACAAACCTTTCCCAGTGCTGATGGTGCCGATCTCGGCCAAGCCCGAGGAACTCAACCGCCGATGGACCACCAATTTGAAAATCGGTGCGGAATCTCTGAAAGGAGAGTTTCGCAGCAAGCGAACTTCTTTCAAACTCGGCGAAAAAGAGTATGAGGATGTTCTCCAAGTCCAAGCCGAATTAGACGTCGATGGACAAGCGATGAAGTTTACGTTTTGGTACGCTCGGGGGGTAGGGATGGTGAGGCAGATTGTCGAGAGCGATGGATTTAATATGAAAATTGAATTGCAGAAGATGGAACAACCCACCGAGACGTCAAAGTCGAAGTGAATGTCTTGAGCGTAAGAGTGTCGTAAGCGCGAGCATGGATCATGCAGCCGACTAAGGAAACTCGTGTCGAAGCAGATTCGCAGAGCCACTCTCCCGTGGTTCGCCCCAAGCGTGGTGTTCCTGAGGGGTTATGGCTGCGCTGTCCCCAGTGTTCGGCTACGCTATTTCGTAAAGAAGTCGAAGATAACCTCAACGTTTGTCCGCAATGTGGCCATCACTTTTATGTGTCGGCTCGCGAACGAATCAAGCAACTTTTGGACGCCGACACTTTCGAGGAATGGTTTGCCAACATCAAACCTCTAGATCCTTTGGGATTTGAGGATCGCATCCCTTACAGCAAACGCTTGGAAGAAGAACAAGCCAAAACGGGGATGACCGATGCGGCTGTCGTTGGCAAGGGACATATTCGCGGAAGACCCGTGGTGTTGGCCATCACCGACTTTGCCTTCATGGCGGGCAGCATGGGATCGGTCGTAGGAGAAAAACTGACGCGGGCGGTTGAGGAAGCGACACGCCATCGTTTACCATTGATTATCGTCAGTGGTTCGGGGGGAGGCGCACGGATGCAGGAAGGCATCTTGTCGCTGATGCAGATGGCCAAAGTGTCTGCGGCTTTGGGACGCTATGACCAAGCCGGGGGGCTTTACATTTCCATCCTGACGCATCCGACAATGGGGGGAGTAGCAGCCAGTTGGGCCACTTTGGGGGACATCATCCTCGCGGAACCGGGAGCACTGATTGGTTTTGCTGGCAAGCGCACGATTTGGAACACGGTGCGTATCGAGTTGCCCGAAGGCTTCCAAACGAGCGAATTTTTGCTCCAGCATGGCTTCATCGATCGTATTGTGCCGCGCAAAGATCTGCGTACCGAAGTAGCGCGTATCATCGATTACTGCGAACAATAATCGCATCGGAGGCCAGCACATCATGGGACTGTTTGATGGCCTATTCAGTCTGTTCGGCGGATCTGCTGAAAAGAAACTTAATGTGATCGATGTGAGCA
The DNA here is from genome assembly GCA_937949245.1 of uncultured Gemmataceae bacterium. Classification (GTDB taxonomy): domain Bacteria; phylum Planctomycetota; class Planctomycetia; order Gemmatales; family Gemmataceae; genus CALEEC01. The sequence goes on from CALEEC010000420.1 coordinate 2,283, forward strand.
AACGCTTCGAGATCCGTGGCCGATCCGGCCAAGGGAGCATGTCGAAGGTGTTTCAAGCCTATGACATGAAAATTGGTCGAGTCGTCTGCTTGAAGATCCTCGATAAAGAAAAAACAGCGAAGTTTGAAGAACGATTCAAGATTTTGAATCTGAAACGCCCTTCGGAGGGAGAAATCTGCATGGCGTTGAAGCATCCCAACGTCGTGTCCACCTACGAATATGGCGTCACTACCAAGGGCGAACCTTATCTGATCATGGAATGGGTGGATGGGGATGGATTGAGCTATTTGATTGAAGGGAAAAGCCCCAAATTGAAAGGCAAGCGAATCGATATCATCTGCCAGCTATGCGATGCTATCGAATACTTGCATAATCAAAAGTTTCTGCACCGCGATCTATGCCCGCGGAATGTGATGGTGAACAACGAAGGAGTTGTCAAACTGATTGATTTTGGTTTGACGATCCCCTACACGCCGGAATTCTGTCGACCTGGCAACCGAACGGGGACAGCAAACTATTTGGCACCTGAAATCATCAAGCGTCAGTCGACAGATCATCGCGTAGATTTGTTCGCTCTGGGAGTAACTGCTTACGAATTATTCACTTATCAACTTCCCTGGGAACGAGCACTGACTTCGGAAGAAAGCCTGAAACGGCAACTCAACTCTCCGCCGCGAAATGCCAAAGAATTCAATCCTGATTTGGATGATGATTTGGTACGGGTGCTGATGAAGTCCATCGAACGAGAACCCGCACGACGCTATTCATCGGCACGGGCATTTAAGGAAGCCTTGGAAGGATTGGAGCGGCAGGACTACTAATATTAACGGTGGCATCCCGGCGGATGGATCAGTTTTTGAGCGTAGCATCCGACCGAGTGGGGTAGATGATCCGATGGAATCCAGCGACCAGTAAGAAATGTCGGCGCAATTCTGCTTGACATATAGGGGATGCGGGTTAGTCTGAATGTGATCGGTGATTTTGGGGATGCCATTGCGAACTCGGTCGGCTGAATTCGACAAGATCGGGGATCGACTTTGACGCGGATAATATGTCCGAGGCAAAGTCAAATCGAGGGATTCCCCAAAATCTCCGATGGACCCTCGTAGCCATCCCAATGCTGGGGCGAAGTCGCCTTATGGCAGGTAGTGTCCCCGAGGCTCCAAAGGAAGCGGATCCGATGGATAATCCAAATCGTTCTACGAATCCCTTGCGGGCGAAACTTACACTGCCCCACGCATCGGCTCTGCCTGAAGGGCTGACTCCCGCGGATAGCGATGAGGAGGTCGTTCCTCCCACTTCTTCGCAGCGAACTCCTGCCTCTCCGATTTTGCGTGCCGAAGAGTTAGATGCTTTGGCAGCAAGTTTCGACATTCCTGCGGACCCCGAAGCTACCTTTGCCTTGCGACGTAAGCCGACCCCGGCCCAATCCAGTCATTCTCCTCCTTCGGAATCGGTGCTCAAGACTGGCATGGACCCTGCAATTGAAGCGGAACTCAACCGACTGAAAGCCGAAAACGAAGAACTGCATCGAGTGATTCTCGAGATGAAGCCTCTGCTGCAAGAGGCGAGCGAAATGGAGATTCAGTACCAAAACAAGATTGAAGAACTCCAAGCCGCTTTGGATGAAAAAACCAAGCAGTTCAACGAACTCCACGAGCAATTGCAGGCTCTTGAAGAGCAAATCGCCGGAACTTCCACTGGTGCCTTCCCAGCACCAGCAGCCCCTTCGCCGCCGAAGACCAGAACTGAACTGGAAGAATGGGCCGACGAACTAGAGAAAGAAGCGGCGAAACTGCAGCAGGAGCGCCGTCGGCTCGAGCAAGAGCGCCAACAGCTGCGGGAAGACGAACAAGAGCTAGAAGCCCAAATGCGTAAGCAAGAGGTGCAATTGGCTCGCGATCGGGCCATGCTGGCGCAGAAAGAGCTGGAAGTTCGTCGCACCCTGGAACAAATCCAACGCGAAATCGAGCTGATGAGCAGCGGCGATGCTGTACTCCGCAGCAAGTTGGATGGTCTTCGTGGACACGTTGTTCGTCGGCAACAAGAACTTCGAGGGGGAGGGCCGATGCCTCCTACGGGTGGAGCGATTCCCACCCCACAACCTCAGCCTCCTAGTGGACTGGGGGTTGCTCCTAAACCAACTGCTGGAGACAGCGGTATCATCAAGAAAATTTGGGGAAGAGATCCTGGCAAGTGAACTCTGTCTCTCCGCCAAAAATTCACCGAATCGCTCCGAGTTGCTCAGCGGTAACCTCGGAGCGATTTTTTTGCTAAGTGGCTTTTCCACTGCACCTAGGAGGAATATTCCTCGAATGTTGTCGGATCTTGCTTGGAGTCTCGAACGCTTCGCTGCTCGTTTGCCGGTTCGGCCTCCGTTGTCGTGGGCATGGACCGAATTCGATGGTCGGGGGGGATTTGCGCGTTGGTTGTTTCAGCAGGAGGGGCGAGTAGTTTTCTTTCGCAATTCGCAAAACCTACTGCCGATGACCGACGATCCGTTGGAAGAAAAGGATCTAGGGTGGGTGCCACGCTCAGAGTTACGGCAACTCGTGCGTCATTGGCTTCGTCAGGGATTTCCCCATGGTTTTCCGGGAGAATCTCATTCGGCGAATGCGAACGTGGCCGGTGTCGAACTGCGTTTTTGGCGGGATGACGAGTCCCTATTTTTTGCCTGCTCGCAAACGGAGCTAGAACGGTGGCCAGTCTTCGCTGAGGCCGGGCGTTCGTTGCAACAGCTCGCCCAACGTGCCTCCTGGGATGAGGCCAGCGAAGATTTCCCCTACCGTCCGTGGTCGGCCTGCGGACGGTTTCTCCGCAACGAGATCGACCCGATTACGTTGGCACGATGCTTCGTCGAACATTCCGATTGGGAAGTTCCTGTATCCGAAGCTGCCGTGGCTCAAGCACGAGAAACCAACGCCGTGCCAACGACTTTGCTGACCCATCGCGATGAGGATGGATCGACCAAATTGCTCTTGTTCTCGAGTTCCGAAGCGGTCGAACACTATCGGCGTTTGGTGGGCTTACCTGAAGGCAATGTTCCTTTCATGGTGACCGGCGGGACCACCCTATTTCGGTTGCAACTGGAGCGAGCCGACTCTGTGATTGTGGATCCGCTGATGCCCTATTCTTTGGAACTGGTGCAGGAAACGATCCCCGTACTCCGTCAATTGGCGGAGGCCGTGCGCGTGGAGGAAGCCTTTCGTACATTGCAACTAAGTTCGGAACCCGAAGAAGAATATCTCGGGCGTGTGGCCAACTACAGCGATTATCGCGTGGTCACTCTCACGCAAGGCGAGCGAGTCGGACTGATGTCGGTGCCCGATGAACGTGGTCGATCGATCGTGGCCATTTTTACTTCACTGGATGGACTGCGGCTTTTTCTCGAGGACGTTCACGTTTCTGGGACGCTGGCTGGCGAGATTGAATCGGTGCGGCTTTCCGGAACCGAATTGTGGCCCCGATTACGCGATATGAAATGGGATGGGTTTTCTGTCAATCCGATGGGACCTACCGAACCCATGGCGTTTTCGGGAGAATGGATCGATCTTCTGGCAACCGCAGGCAAACAACCATGATGGCTGAACCGGTGCAATCCCCGAAACCATCGGTGATCTCGCCCGACTTCGGCGTCGTAGTATTGGCAAAGTTCCTAAGATGCAAGATGGAGTGTTGGCGAAGTTTCCAAAATGCAATCTTCGCCAATACTTAGGAAGCCCAGCATACCTACATCACGTTTCGTAGAGTGATGCCGCTTACTCACCGAAGGTAAGGGCTTTCAACTCCTTATGGTCACGGATATACAAAATCTTGTTGGCGAGGGCTGGATGGGCCCAAGTGTCGCCGCAGACCTTGGAGCGAGCAAGTTCGGTGTACTTCTCGGCATCGGCTGCTAACAGGATCAGGTTCCCGGTATCATCCAACATGAGGAGCTTCCCATCCCCCAATCGCATGAGGGATGCATGATATCTCCCTACTTTGGGCTTATTCCACTTCTCTTTGCCTGTTTTGGCTTCGACGCAACGGAGTGTCACTTGCGGGGGGGGTAAGAGTTGCCCAGTGACCACATAGAGATGGTGATCGTCGATCGGCACGGGAGTGGAAAAGTAACAGGTCAAAGCCGGGTTTTTCCACAAAGTTTCCACTTTGGACTGGCCTTGATGATGGGACCATTTCAAGCCGATGCTCCCTGCCGTCACTGAGCTGCCGAGGAGAATGTCCCCCAGCAATACCGGAGTCGTCGAGCCTTCATTGAGCAGATCCTTGAACGGCGTTTTCCAGAGTACTTCGCCTTTCTTCGAGATCCCCACGAGATGGGCACCTGTCAGAAAGACGGTTTGTCGGGCATCGCCTTCCCCAATCAGAATGGGGGAGGAGTAACTCGCTGGGTCGTCGAGAGCCGTCCACAATGGCTTCCCCGTCAGGCGATCGAAGGCAACGATGGAGGCTTTAGGTCCCCCCACATTCACCAAGACGGCATCGCCAAACACCAGCGGGGAAGTGGAAATGCCGAACTGCAAATTCTTGGCTTGGAATTCGGCTAAGGTGTCGCTCTGCCAAAGTTTTTTGCCCTCTTTCACCGACCATGCCGTGAGAATACCGGTGATGCCGAGGGTGTAAATGCGATCGTTATCCACCGTGGGGGTAGCTCGCGGCCCATTGCCAAACGGCGTGCCAAAGGTCGGCCGCGGATAGGATTGGCTCCAAAGGACTTTGCCCGTGGCGGCGTCGTACGCGGTAATGGTTTCGGCTTCTTCCCCGGGGGTTCGCGTGTGCAGGAATACCCGTCCGTCTGCAACGACGGGGCCACCGTGTCCCTCGCCGATGTCGGCTTTCCAAAGCACTTTGGGGGGCGACTTCCACGGTGCAACGGTTTCTTGGGTACTGGCATTGCGTTTCAAGCCGAGCCATTGGGGCCAATCGTCGGCGAAACTGATGCTCGGAGAACAGACACCAAAGACCAGCATCAGGAACCATCGGCTCATGGCACTATCTCCTGATCCAAACCCCAAGAGGATTGGCAACTATCTTGGCTAATGTATTCCGGGGAACGACGAAAGCAATCGGTGCGAAGGAATCGATCTGGGGGATACAACCCCGTGGTGCGAAGGGAAGCGAACGGCATCATGCCGAAAACGAAGACCACTGGCGGACAATAATAAAAAACCCACGAAGCAGTAGCTGCTTCGTGGGTGGAACTCGAAACCGTGGGCAACGGTAAAGTTGAGTGGCTTAAACGAGGGCAGAGATCGGTTTGCCTTCGGCGATCGGCAGCGGCCGGCCGATGTTGTCGCGGATTTGCGTCGTCGGATCGAGGCCAATTGCCTTGTACAGGGTGGCAAACAGGTCGCCGACTTTCACCGGATTATCCTTGACGGCTTCACCACCGGCATCAGTCGAGCCGTAGACTTGCCCGCCTTTGATGGCACCACCACCGATGACGACCGACCAAGCACGCGGATAGTGGTCACGGCCGCCGTTTTGGTTGATGCGCGGGGTACGACCGAATTCACCCATCCAGACGATGGCAACGTCTTTGATTCGGCCAGTCTTGGCCAAGTCTTCGACGAGCGAACCCATGGCTTTGTCCAAGGTGGGCAGGGCCCGGGTGGCCAAGGCGTTGAAAATGCCGTTGTGCATGTCCCAGCCGCCCAACGACACTTCGACGCAGACGCAGCCGGCTTCGACCAACTTGCGTGCCAACAGACAGCCACGACCAAAACCGTTGTCGCCGTAGCGGGCGATGTCGGCCTTTTCTTTGTCGAGGGTGAAAACGTCTTTGTTCTTCGAGACGACCAGATCCATCGCCTTGCTGTAGACTTCCAAGTGAGCCTTAGCGGCACTCGTCGGCATCTTGGTCGAGGCGTTGAAGCCTTCTTCCAGTTTGGTGAACAAGCTAGCGCGGCGAGCCATGCGGTCATCCGTGATACCTTCGGCAGGCCGAATGTTTTCGGGGGGTTGGCCCGGATTTTGGACCGTGAACGGGGCATACTTCATGCCGAGGAAGCCAGGGCCACGCCCACCACCACCGATCGAAATGAAGGCAGGCAAGGCGGCATCTTGCGGAGCAATTTGATGAGCCAACACCGAACCCATCGACGGATATTCGACCAACGGGTTGGGGGAATGGCCGGTATTCATCAGGAAGGTGCCGCGGTTGTGATCGCCTTCCGAGGTGGTCAACGACCGGATGATGGCCAAGTTCTTCATTTGCTTGGCAACCGTCGGCAGGTGTTCCGAAATTTGGATGCCGGAAACGGCCGTGTTGATCGGTCTGTGTTCACCACCATTCGGATGACCGGGTTTCATGTCCCACAGGTCGATCGTCGTTGGACCACCACCCATCCACAGAATGATGATCGCTTTGTTGTTCTTCTTGAGTTTTTCGCTTTGAGCAGCGACATTCGACAGGAAGGTTGCACCAGGAATAGCAATAGCCGAGGAAGCAGCCATGTGCTTCAGGAAGTGCCGACGATCCGTAATTCCCCAAGGCATTGGAATGACTCCTGTGAGTGTGCGAGAAAACCGTGAACCGTAGAAAACACCGGCATTTTGCAGGCGTAGAAGTCGTTAACAATTACTAATCTGACCGTGTTTTCTCAAGCTATCAACGACTTTCTACTCTTACTAGACCGAGAGTTTGATGGTCTACACTGCTTCTGACGCAAACAGGCGTGGGCCAGTTCCACAAATCGGAGAAAAAATTTCCACGAATTCCAGAAAACGAGAGTCGGTTGGTTGCTCCACCAGTTTCAGCCGTTAGAATGGGTCAAAATTGTTCGCTGAGGTAGGGAAAAGCACCATGGATGGAAGGTGAACACGGTGGTCGACTTCCCTGCGCTAGCGGACAGAAATTGAGATGATCATTCCCCAGATCGACTGCTTAGGATCGGTTCTATGCCAACTGCTTCGCCGGAAGCCCAAGCCATTCGAGAACTTGCCGCTGCTTACGAACGCATGACCGAACAGATTGGCAAGGTGATCGTCGGACAATCGACCGTCGTCGAACAGCTTCTGATGGCCATGTTCAGCCGTGGACATTGTCTGTTGGTTGGTGTGCCCGGCTTGGCGAAGACCTTGTTGGTGAGTACCGTCGCTAAGATTCTTCACCTGAGTTTCAAACGGATTCAGTTCACCCCCGATTTGATGCCCTCGGACATCACAGGGACGGACATTCTACAGGATGATCCCGAAACGGGCCGACGGAAGTTTACGTTCCTCCCAGGGCCATTATTTGCCAACATCATTCTCGCGGACGAAATCAATCGGACTCCGCCGAAAACCCAAGCGGCTTTGCTCGAAGCCATGCAAGAGCATCACGTTACAGCCGGGGGACACACCTACCCTCTGCCCGAACCGTTTTTCGTCCTAGCCACGCAAAACCCCATCGAGCAGGAAGGCACCTATCCCCTCCCCGAAGCGCAGCAAGACCGCTTCATGTTCAACATTCGGGTCAATTATCCGAATCGCGAAGAAGAGATTCGGATCATGAAAGCTACCACAAGCACCCATAAAGTGGAACTGACGCCGATTTTAGACGGATCGCAGATTCAAGAGTTGCAACGGGTGGTGCGTCAAGCGGTTGTTGCCGATCATGTGTTTGCCTACGCTGCCGATCTAGTGCGGGCCACGCGACCGAAAGAACCCGGAGTGCCCAAGTTCATCCCGGAATTGGTCGCTTGGGGAGCCGGACCGCGGGCGAGCCAATATCTCATTCTCGGCGGCAAAGCACGAGCGGTTCTCCATGGCCGATTGCATGTGACGACGGAGGATATCAAAGAAGTTGCATATCCCGTGTTGCGTCATCGCATGATGACTACCTTCAACGCTGACGCCGAAGGCATCACGACCGACCAGATCATCCAACGGTTGATCGAAACGATTCCCACCCCCACGGAAGAGGCGGCTGCCAAAGTGCGGCGTTAGAACACATAACAAGTATCTAGGCTAGGCCCGATGCCAGAACATGTCCGGTATCAGAACCGGAACATGCGGGATGAGAGGAAATCGCCAATGGGGTTGGATGGAATGGAATTGGTCTTCGCCGTGGAGAACCGATTCGGTATCCAACTGCCTCTCCAGCGATTTCGTCACCTCCGCACAGTCGGAGATTTCTTTCAACTTCTCCTAGAGCAACTCGCCGACCGGCCACTCAGTGAACATGATTCGATCGTTCGCACTTTTGCCCGGGTTCGAGCCACCTTGCAGGAAATCGGGCTGGATGTGCAACTGCTTCGGCTGCCAACACGCTTAGCCGATCTTTTTCCCGTGGAAAGCCGAAGGGAACGGTGGAACGAGTTTTTCGCACGACTTGGTTATGCTGGTCCAAGACTAGTTTTTCACCCCAGGATAGTGCGAGCTACGGGAGGGGGAATGCTGATAGGTTTTGCCGGAGTTTTTTGGTTCGCCTATTATCAGAGTTGGCCTATCGTGGCCTTGTTCTTGTTCCTTGTGAATCTGATGCTCCCCACGCTGGTCTCCTATGGGTTGAGGCGGTTTGCAGTGGAGTTTCCGAACTATCTGGTGACTGTCGAAAATCTGATTCAGTGGATCATCACTTATCATCCCTATCAACCTGACACTCGCCCCCCAACAGCGGAAGTTTGGCTGATCGTACAGGGGATGTTCGCGGATTTTTACCAAGTTTCAATAGAAACCATCACTCCCGAAACTCCGTTGTGGTGGTGATGGTTGAGCAGTAACAACAAGATGCAGTGACAGGAAGATGGCATAACGTCTCGTGGTCGCCACATGGAAGCATCGTCACCTTGGCTAGAGAGCGATGTTTGTTGGGCAAGAGAACAAAGTTCGGCAAGTAAAGATTTCACACTCATTGGGGGACGATGTTCGACAAATAATCGAGTTCGCGAACCGGGAGATAATAGTACGGCTTCCCGTTTTGGAGATAGAACGGCGGATGTCCGGGAGCTACCGCAGGGCGGAACCGCATCTGCTGCCAACTGGGCGCGACGGTGTTCCAACGTGCCATCATACTCGGGCGATAGTAGCCGGGAAGCACTGGCCCTAGGGGACCAAGAGGCACTTCTACGACCTGGGGAGGTAGAACAGACGGAGGG